>NZ_JBFAJA010000019.1:0-142108 GCF_040654975.1 Dactylosporangium sp. NPDC050588
GCCCCCCGCGCCCCCCCCCCGCCCCCCGCCCCGCCCCCGCGCCGCCCCCGCGCCGCCCGCGCCGCCCGCGCCGCCCCCGCGCCGCCCGCGCCGCCCCGTGCCGTCGCTGCGTCGCCCGCCGTGCCGTCCCCGCGTCGCCCGTGCCGTCCCCGTGCCGTCCCGCGCCGTCCCGCGCCGTCCCGCGCCGTCCCTGTTCCGCCCCGCGCCGTCCGCGCCGTCCGCGCCGTCCGCGCTGCTCGCCGTCGTGCCGGTCGTCGGTGCCAGGCGCCGGGAAGAGCCGGGAAGAGCCGGGAAGCGTCGGGAGGCGGCGGTGGTGGGGTGGCTGGTCGGCGGGGAATATGGCGTGAAAGTTACCTTTTGCCGAATAAAGTGAATGAATTCGCGAACGGATGCGCACCGTAGAGGGGGTGATCGCAGCCTGTACGGGTGCGTGTGCGGCGAACTTCGCAAAGCGCTCGAATGGCGCGAAGCGGCTGGTCAGGACGTGACGGCAGGTCCTTGCAAGGTATTCCTCATTAGGCAGCAAACAATCTACGGTGAGGGCAGGCCGATGGCTCCCCTCGCCAAAAAGCCTAAATAGGACCTGCCCCATGCCGATGGGGCGTTTACGGGTGTCACTGGGTAGCGTCGGGGCCGCCACCGTGACGGTCGGGAGGGATGCGTGTCGCCGCGTAGGGTGCTGGCCGGCTACTGCGGGATCATGGCTGCCCTCGTGGTGGCCAACTTCGCGCTGCCCGCGCTGCACCTGATCCTGTGGTCGGCGATCGGCCTCACCAGCGTCGCGGCCATCCTGATCGGCGTCCACCTGCACAAGCCCCGCCGCCGCGCGCCGTGGTTCCTGCTCGCGGGCGCCGTCGCGTCGTTCATCACCGGCGACCTCATCGCCGACGTCCTCACGGTCGTGCTGGACAAGCGTGGGTTCCCGTCCGTCGCCGACGGCTTCTACCTCGCCGTCTACCTGCTGATCGCCGCCGCCATGGTGGGGCTGATCCGCATGGGTGTGGCCAGCCGCGACCCGAACGGGCTCTACGACGCCGTCACCGTCACCGCCGGGCTCGGGCTGCTGTCGTACATCTTCCTGATCCGGCCATACGTCGAGGATCCCGCGCTGTCGGTGCTGGAGAAGAGCATCTCCATCGCCTACCCCCTTGCCGACATCCTCGTGCTCGCCGTCGGTGCGCGGCTGATCACCGCCGTGCGGCGCGGCTCCGCGCTGCTGCTGCTGGCCGCCGGCGGCATCGGCCTGCTCACCGCTGACGTCGGGTACGGGCTGAAGCAGCTCAACGGCGTCTGGGAGACCGGCGGCCCGGTGGACCTCGGCTGGGCCACGTTCTACGTCCTGTGGGGCTTCGCGGCGCTGCACCCGTCGATGCGGGACCTCACCGAGCCCAAGGTCCACCGCGCCGGCGAGGAGCACTTCGGCCGCCTGCTCATGCTCGGCCTGTCCCTGTTCATCGCGCCGTGCGTCCTGTACTTCGAGATGCGCGGCGGCGAGGTCCGCGACGCCACGGTCATCGCCGGCTCGTCGGCGCTGCTGTCCGGGATGGTCCTGCTGCGCCTCGGCCGCGCGATCAACGTCCAACGGCGGGCCGCGCAGCGGGAGCGGCGGCTGCGCCGGGCCGGTGCGGCACTGCTCATGGCGACCGACGAGCCGGGCGTCACCGCGACGGTGCGGACCGCGATCGCCGAGCTGCTGCCGCTCGGCCGGCCGCACCGGGTCGTGCTCGCGCCCATGGGCGACACGACCGGCGCGGCCGACAGTGCCGTGTCGATGCCGTACACGCGGAGGCTGGCCCCGGCGCTCGCCGAGGAGCTCGGCGACTTCGAGGTCACGCTGTGCTGCCCCCTGGCGCCGGTGGAGGGCCGCGAGTCCGGGCGGGCGCTGTACGTCGCCGCCGACGAGGTCACGCTCGTCGGCGTGCAGGAGGCCGCGCAGATCCTCGCCACCCAGGCCGCCCTCGCCCTGGAGCGGATCGCGCTCGGCGAGGAGATCGGCCGGCGCAACAGCGAGGCGTACTTCCGCACCCTCGTGCTCAACACCGCCGACGTCATCCTCATCGTCGGCGACCACGACCAGATCCGTTACGCGAGCCCGTCCGCCCACGCCCTGTTCGGCAGCGACGAGCTCGACGGCACGCCGCTGCCGATGGCGTTCGCGAAGGAGAGCGTCGTCGAGGTCGACCGTCGGCTGCACGAGCTGCGCACCCGGGGCGTCGACCGGCCCGGCGACGACCTGCGCGTCGTCGGCGCCGACGGTCGGCCCGCGCTGGTCGAGGCGACGTTCCGGGACCTGCGCGGCGAGCCGACCGTCGGCGGCGTCGTGGTCACCCTCCGCGACGTCACCGAACGCAGCCGGCTGCAGGCGGAGCTGTACCAGCGTGCCACCTTCGACGCGCTGACCGGCCTGCCGAACCGGGAGGTGTTCCTCGCCCGGGTGCAGGAGGCGGTCAGCTCCGGCGCGGAGAGCGGCGCGACCGTCGGCGTGCTCATCATGGAGATCGACGACTTCAAGGTGGTCAACGACACCCTCGGCCACGGCGCCGGCGACGCGCTGCTCGTCGCGGTCGGCAACCGGCTCACCGAGGCGCTGCGGGCCGTCGACGGCTCCTACGGCGCGGCCGGCACCGTCGCCCGGCTCGGCGGCGACGAGTTCGCGGCCCTGGTCCGCCGGGCCGGCAGCGCCGCCGACGTCGAACGCGTCGCGGAGAAGGTCCTCGCCAGCTTCGCCGCGCCGTTCGAGCTGCCGCACGGGGAGGTCACCGCGTCCGCCAGCATCGGCGTCTCCACGACCGCGGAGGCCGCCGACGCGCAGGACCTGCTGCGCCACGCCGACCTCGCCGTCTACGTCGCGAAGGACGCCGGCAAGGATCGCTGGCGGCGTTACGAGTCGTCGCTGCACAGCGCCGTCGTCGAGCGGCACAAGCTGCGCGCCGACCTGGACCGGGCGATCGCCGACGGCGCGTTCCTGCTGCACTTCCAGCCGATCGTGGCGATCAGCGACGGCCGTACACACGGCTTCGAGGCGCTCGTGCGCTGGAACCACCCGACCCGCGGCATGGTGTCGCCGGCCGAGTTCATCTCCGTCGCGGAGGAGAGCGGCCTCATCGTGCCCCTCGGCGCGTGGGTGCTGCGCAACGCCGTCGAGGCCGCCGCACAGTGGCGCCTGCTGCACCCCGGCGAGGAGGTGTACGTGTCGGTCAACGTCTCCGCCCGCCAGTTCCGCGGCCGCGAGCAGGGCTTCGCCCGCTGGGTGCTCGACGAGATCGACCGGATGGGCCTGCCGCCGGCGAGCCTGCTGCTGGAGATGACCGAGAGCCTCCTGCTGCACGACGACGGCGACGTCACCGCCGAGCTCGCCGCGCTGCGCGAGGCCGGCGTGCGGATCGCCATCGACGACTTCGGCACCGGCTTCTCGTCGCTGTCCTACCTGCGCCGCCTCCCGGTGGACGTGCTGAAGCTCGACAAGAGCTTCATCGACACCATCGCGTCGTCGGCCGAGCAGCACGCCGTCGTCGACATGATTGTGCAGCTCGCAGCGATTCTGCAGTTGCAGATTGTAGCTGAAGGAATCGAGACGTCGGCTGAGCGTGATCTCCTCATGACGATGGGTTGCCATCTCGGCCAGGGGTACTTGTTCTCGCGGCCGTTGAGCTACGGTGACGCGAGTCAATGGTTGTTGGAGGAAGCGTCGGGGCTTCAACGGGGAAGTCAGACGGCGGCCTAAGCACCACGGCCCTCGGAGGATTTGTGCTCGAACACCTCGCCGCCGCTGTCGATGACGACCCCCGGTTCAGCGGTATCGCCCACCTGCGCGCCAGCAGTCGCTACTACGACGCCGTCATCGACGAGATCGACGGCCGGCGCATCCGCGTCGGGGACCACTGGCTCACCGACTGGGCGTCGTGCAACTACCTGGGCTTCGACCTCGAGCCGCAGATCATCGACGCCGTGGAGGCGCAGCTGCGCCGCTGGGGCACGCACCCGAGCTGGTCCCGGATGCTGGGGAACCCGGCGCTGTACCCGCAGATCGAGGAGCGCCTCGCGGACCTGCTCGGCGCCCCGGACACCCTGGTCCTGCCCACCATCACCCAGATCCACCTGTCGGTCATCCCGGTCCTGGTCCAGCAGGGCACGATGCTCGTCGACGCCCGCGCCCACAAGACCATCTGGGACGGCTGCGTCCACGCCCGTGGTCTCGGCGCCACCTTGAAACGGTTCAAGACGATCGACGAGCTCGCCTCGCTGCTCGCCTCGGACCTACCCGGGCCGGTCCTGGTCTGCATGGACGGCGTCAACAGCATGACCGGCAACATCCCGCGCATCGCCGAGTACCTGTCGCTGTGCCGTGCCCACGGAGCCGTGCTGTACGTCGACGACGCGCACGGCTTCGGCGTCATCGGCTCCCGCACCGCCGACGAGACCTCGCCCTACGGCTCAGGCGGCAACAGCATCGTGCGCTACTTCGGCGAGTCCTACGACGACCTGGTGCTCGTCGGTGGCTTCTCCAAGGCGTATTCGTCGCTGCTGGCGTTCCTCGCGGTGCCGACGGTCCTGAAGAACCGCCTGAAGGCGTCGGCCGCCCCGTACCTGTACTCCGGCCCGTCCCCGACCGCGTCGCTCGCCACCGTCCTGGCCGGCTTCGACGTCAACGCCGACCGCGGCGACAAGCTCCGCGCCGACCTGTACCGCATGTCCACCCGGGTCCTGCAGCACGTCCGCGGCCTGGGCATCTTCACCCCCAACGTCGACGACACGCCCATCATCGAGTTGCCGATCGCCCTGGACCGCGACCTGGTCGAGGTGTCGGAGCAGCTGTGGGACCGCGGGCTGTTCGTGACCCTCGCCCCGTACCCCGGCGTGCCCCGCGACCAGGTGGGCTTCCGCGTGCAGGTGACGGCCGCCAACACCGACGCCCAGATCGACGAGCTGAACGCCGCCATCACCGACCTGGCCGCCGCCGACGTCTTCCAGTCCGCCCGCGAAACCAGCGCCAGCTGACTGCAACTCCCCCCACCGCTGCCGCGGCGGGGCCAGGCGGGGATTCTCACCCGCGGCCCCAATGCGCCGCTCCGCGACGCACTGCCCACGCCGAGACGCGAGGCAGGGCAAGCGCCGCGTGCGCGCCGCATCCGGTGGTCGCCCGCCGTGCCTTCCGTGATCCCGAATGGTTTCGGTAGCTCTGGCTACCGGAACCGCACGGGATCACGGCGGGCCTGCCGGGTTCTCCATGATCCGGAAGACTTTGTGTACCCCTGGGTGCACAAGGTTTACCGGATCATGGGGGCGGGCGGGTGTGGCGGCTCAGTGCTGAGCATCGTTCGTCGCAAACCCGGAATGTCCGGCATCGGAAGCGAGCGGTCCGCGACTCGGTGGTGGGTTCTTCATGATCCGGAAGACTTCATGTCGCCCTGGCAGCACAAACTCTTCCGGATCATGGAATCGGGCGCTGGCGAGTCTGAAATGGCCGGCAGTGGGGCGAGGTGTGCTCGGTCGCGGTGGTTTCTCGTGATTACGGGCGGCGGAGGGTGGCGAGGATCGAGTCGCGGACGGCGGAGCGGCCGGCTTCCTGGGCGCCGAGGAGGGCGGCGTCGTCAGTGAGGGTGCTGGTGGCGATCGCCGTCTCCAGCGGCGCCGCCTCGGCCAGGGCGGTCGCGACCGCGGTGCTCAGGACGGGGCCGCCCGCCTGGCCGACCTCGCCGCCGATGACGACGAGCGGCGGGTCGAGGACGGCGACGACGGCCGACAGGCCGATCGCGATCCGGCCGGCGAGGGTGGTGACGAAGCTGCGGGCGGCCTCGTCGCGGTCGGCGGCGCGGGCGACGGCGGTGGCCATGGTGCCGGCTGCGGTGCGCTCCCGGATGCCGTACTCGGCGGCGAGGTCGAGCACGGCGCCGCCGCCGACGAGGTCCTGGAAGTCGACGCGGCCGGTGAAGCCGCGGCCACCGGTGACGCCGGGCAGCATCATCGGCATGTAGCCGATCTCGCCGGCGCCGCCGCGGGCGCCGCGCAGCAGGGTGCCGCCGAGGTCGATGGCGAGGCCGAGGCCCGCCTCGCCGAGCCACAGCAGGGCGAAGCTCTCCGCGTCGCGGCCGGCGCCGTGGGCGCGTTCGGCGACGGCGGCCAGGTTGACGTCGTTGTCGACGCCGACGGGGACGCCGAGGCGGCGGCGCAGGTCGTCGATGAGCCCGGGGCGGCTCCAGCCGGGGACCTCCACGTGGTGCAGGACGTCGGTGCGCGGGTCGAACGAGCCGGCGACCGCGATCTGCACCTGCGCGACGGGGTCCGGCGCGATCCGGGCCTCCTTGCACACGTCCTGGACGGCGTCCACGACGGCGGAGACGGGGTCGGTGCGGGTGAAGTCCACGGCCAGGTCGAGCCGGCCACGGACGGCGCCCGCGAGGTCGGTGACCGCGGCCGTGACGGCCGGCAGCGACGAGTCGGACGACTCGCCGAAGGTCCGGTCGCGCACGGACAGCGCGACGGAGTACGCCGCGTCGGGGTTCACCGCGTACACCTCGGCGTTGGGGCCCGGGCCGGCGCTGACGTAGCCGACGACCGTGACGAGCTTCGCCTCGGTGAGCCGGCGCAGTGCTTCGGAGATCGTGGGCTTGGACAGGCCGGTGAGCTCACGCAGGTCTCCGCGCGTGAGTGGGCCGCGTTCGAGGACATGACTCAGGGCCGCCGCGTCGTTCATGGCCCTGAGCAGCTTGGACGATCCGCCGAGGTGCGTCATGGTGGCTCGAACCGTATGGGCGTCCGTCGGCGGGTGTCAATCGCCACGCGCGGTCGGGTGGCCGTCACTTAAGCTCACTAACAGGGCAAAGCGACGAAAAGCGGGTCAAGAGGATGACGGTCGATCCGGAGCTGCTGGCGGCGGCGCTGGACCAGCTCGGCACCGGGCTGCTCGTCACCAGCGCCGACGGCACGGTCGTGGCGGCCAATCAGGCGACCCGCGACCTCCTCGGCGAGCAGGCGACCGGGAAGAAGGTCGGCGACACCGTCGCGGCGGCGATGGCGGCCGAGGACAGCGGACGCTGGTCGCCGCGGCCCGGGCTGGTCGTCGAGTGGACCTGGAGCGGCCCGCTGCTGCCCGGCACCCCGCACGAGGGGCGCTGCCTGGTGCTGCGGGACGTGTCGCACCGCATCGCCGACCGGGCCAGGCTCCGCCGGCAGAACCGGGCCCTCGCCGAGCTGGTCGCGATGAAGGCCGAGTTCACCGCGGCCGTGTCGCACGAGCTGCGCACCCCCGTCACGTCGATCGCCGCGATGTCGGAGCTGCTCGGCGAGGAGGTGACCGAGCCGGACCCCCTCGCCGCGCCGGTCGCGGCGGTCGCCCGCAACGCGCAGCGGCTGCTGGGCCTCATCGACAACGTGACGGAGCTGGCCCGCATCGAGAACGCCGCGCCCACCGGTACCGGCGAGAAAGTGCAACTGGAGAGCATCGTCGCCGAGGCGCTGCCCGGCTGGACCGGTGCCGCGAAGGCCGCCGCCGTGCACCTGACCGCCCACGCCGACCCCGACGCCACGGTGCAGGGCGAGCGGGTGCTGCTGCGCCGGCTGGTCGACGCCATGATCGGGATCGGGCTCGCCGCGGCCGAGCCGGGCGCGCTGCTCACCGTCGGCGTCACGGCCACCGGCAGCGGCTGGCGGGTCACCGTGCCCATCGGCGGCCGCGGCGGCGACCGGCTCTTCACGTCGTCCCCGCTGACCGGCGACGGCGTCCGGCACGACTCGACCGCGCTGATGCTGTGCCGCGCCATCATCGCCCGGCACGGCGGCCGGCTGACCACCGATACAGACCCGGAAGGCGCCACGGTGCTGGCCGCGCATCTGCCCGGTTAACAGGCATGGAAGACTGCGGCACCATGCTGCACTTCGTATGGGGCATCGACGTTCCCGGCACCGGGCCGCTGCGCGAGGAGCTCGTCGAGAAGCACTGGGCGTACATGGACGGCTACGTCAAGGAGCTCACCGCCCGCGGCCCGACACTGAGCGAGGACCGCAGCGAGGCGACCGGCAGCATCCACATCGTCGACCTGCCGGACCTGGCCGCCGCGCGGGCGTTCGCGTTCGACGAGCCCAACTACCGGGCCGGCGTCTACGATCCCGTCCTGCTGCTGCGGTACGAGGACACCCTCGGCGGCACCATGTGGCAGCACGCCTCCGGCGAGGGCTCCGGTTTCCTGCTCATCGGCCACGCCACCCCCGGCGCGTCCCCTTCCGCCGCCGTGCCGCCGAGGCCCGGCACCCTGGCCCGCGGCGAGCTGTTCTCGCACGACGACGGTGGCTGGCTCGGCACCGCCGTGCTGGTCGAGGCGTCGCGGGCCGACGGGTCGTTCCTGCCGGACGGCTACGAGGAGGTCGAGATCCACCCGTGGCAGATGGGCGGCCGCCGGTAGCGGCTCCCAATCCTGCGGATCTTGCCGCGGACGTGTACGGTGCCGGTCGATTGCTTCAACGCGAGGGGAGCGCGGGTGCCATGCACATCAACGACTTTTTGAGCGCGATCCCGATCGGTCTGCTCATCGGTGTCCTCGGCCGGCTGGTCCTGCCGGGCCGCCAGTCGATCGGCCTGTTCATCACGTTCCTCATCGGCGTGGGCGCGGCCCTGCTCGGCACGCTGGTCGCCGAGCTCGTCAACGTCGACGACAAGGCCCTCGTGAAGCTCTGGAAGATCGAGTGGAGCTGGTGGGAGCTCGGCATCCAGGTGCTGTTCGCGACGATCGGCATCGGGCTGGCCAACATGCTGACCTACACCAGGCTCGCCTCCGGCAACCCGAAGCCCCGCAAGCGCGCCAGCCGCCCCCGCCGCCGCAAGAAGGCCGAGGACTAGAGGCAGGCCCAGGCAGGCGCCGCGCGGCCGGTGCCCACCCGTCGTCCGGGCCGGTTTCCTCATCCCGAGGGGTGGTCGATGCCGATCCGGCGAGGGACGTTGGATGCATGGACAGACCAGTGGTCGCCGGCGTCGACGGGTCCATGGCGAGTCTCGGCGCGGTCAGGTGGGCCGCTGACGAGGCCGCCCGCCACGGCCGGACGCTGCGGATCGTGCACGCGATGAGCTGGGAAGGCCACGCCGACGGGCAGGGGATCGTCCTCGACGCGGCCGACGACGCCCGGGCCTGGCAGCCGGGCATCTCGGTGGAGACGGTCACGGTGGGTGGCCGGCCGGGCCGGGTCCTGCAGGAGCAGTCCCGGTCCGCGAGCCTGGTGGCGATCGGCGGCAGGACGCACGACGGCGGCCAGCTGAACTCGTCGGTCTGCGCCCAGCTCGCCGCGTACGCGCACTGCCCCGTCCTCGTCGTCAACCGCGGCGAACGCTGGATCCCCGAGTCCGCCGCCGGACCCCCGACCCCCGAGCTGCCCGAACCCAGCCAGTTCCTGAGCATGCCGGAGCTGTCACCGCACTTCGGCGGCGGTGCCGGTCACGCCGCGGCCGGGAGCGGCCAGACGAGGTACGGGCCCGGGCCGGTCAGCGCGGTCCCGCGCCGCGGCGTGCGGCACGTCGGTGGCCGGCCCGGCCCGGACCTGGCCGGCCCCGGCGCCGACCCGATGACGGCCCGGCCGGGCGCCGCCCCGGTCGTGGTCGGCGTCGACGGCTCACCGTCGTCCTGGCGCGCGCTCGAGTTCGCCTACGACGAGGCCCTGTCTCGGCACGTCCCGATGGTCGCCCTGCACGCCGGGCGGGCCCGGTCGCACGCCGCCGTCCACGCCGAGCTGACCCCGTGGCTGCGCGGGCACGGCGACGTCGACGCCAGCTTCGCCGGCTCCGACGAGCCGGTCGTGGAGGCCCTCACCGGCGCCGCCGACTCCGCCCTGCTGCTCGTCCTGGGCGCGCACCGGGACAGCTGGTTCGAGAACCCCCGCCCCAACCCCCGCACCCAGCTCATCGTCCATCACGCCGCGAGCCCCGTCCTCGTCACCCGCAGCGTGTGACCATCCCCCCGCCGCGGACCGCCGGGGCGGCCGGACGTCAGGCGCTGGGAGTCATGATGACGAGGCCGAGGCACATCTCGTCGCTGGTGCCGTCGCCCCAGACCACGTAACGGGGCGCGGTGCCCTTCAGCTGGGGCAGCTGGCCGCGCAGGGCCGCGTCGTGGGTGCAGGTGACCCGCAGCGTGTCGCCCGGCTGCAGGACGACGGGCTTGGCGAGCGGGTGGATCGCCTGGTCGTCGAAGTTGTACCGGGGGACGTCGAGCAGCGTCTGCGCGCCGGCCCGGCCGGGGTTGAGCTCGATCTTGATGGAGCGGCCCAGCAGGTGCATGTGGCCGGCCACCGCGTACACCGTGGACCTGGCGGGCACGGGGCGGTCGCAGTGCTGGGTCGGGCCCGCGGCCGGCGGGGCGCCCTTCGCGCACAGCCGCAGCAGCCGGTCGGCCTGGCCGCCGATCTCCTCGCCGAAGCGCTTGCCGACGTCGGCGACGGCCGCGGCGCGGTCGCACAGCGGGCCCGACTCGGCCGGCGTGCACGGCAGCTCGATCGGCGCCGGCAGCAGTGACGTCTGCAGCGGTGTCATCGCCGAGGTGGTGTCGTTGAGCCGCAGGCGGATGCTCGACCGGTCCGCGCCGCCCGCCGGGCCGCCGGTGGCGAGCAGGTTGTAGTGGATCTGCATGACGATCAGGCTGCCGGGCGGCATCTGGTAGCCGAGGTCGGGCGCGAGGAGCGTCTCGTCGGCGCCCGGTGCCCAGGACGCGACCCACGTGTCGCCCTCGACGCCCGAGTCGCCGAAGCACGTCCAGCCGTCGCCGGGCGTGCCGGCGTCGAGCCTGCGGGCCTCGTCGGCGGAGCCGGGCGCGATGCGGAAGAAGATCGCGTGGTGCACGATGTCGGCGTTCTGCGGCAGGAACTGGCTGCCCGTCAGGTACGCCTCGCTCGTCAGCTTCGGGTCGACCAGGAAGCACCGGTACTCGTCGGTGCCGCCGTTGGGTGCCTTCGGCGTGTACGACGCCGGCATCGAGAGGCTCTGGAAGCGTTCCCCGGCCCGGAGCGGCTCGGCGGGCGGAGCGGAGAGGTGCCCGCCGTGCGCCCCGCTCGCCGGCGCCGATACCGGCTTCTCCGGCCCGCCGCACGCCGTGAGCAGGACCACCGCCGCGAGCGTGATCAGCCTCTTCATCGTTGCCTCCCCGTGGACGGCGCCGGTTATGAATCGATGTTGATGATTCTCTCCGGATTCGGGCGACACATCCGGGGTTCTCCCTGATAGTGCCCCTCGGGGTCAATCGACTCGATGGGTAATGGTGGATGAGGACTTCTTGCGGCACGATGTGGAAACTTTGCCGCCGAAAGTCGAAAACTGAGGAGGGCCGGCGATGGTTGTTGCGCCGGAACGGGTGGTCGTGCGGTTCGAAGGTGACGGCGCCGGCACCGGGCCGCTGTCATGGGGGCAGCTGGAGAACTGGTCGGCGATCGTCAAGCAGGGCACCTGGCTGCCGCTCGGCGGGGTCCGGCCGCTGCCGGAGGGGACGACGCTCGACGAGGTCGTCGACGAGGTCCGGTACCTGATGGGCCGATACCAGCCGATGCGGACCCGGGTGCACACCGGCGCCGGCGGCCGGCCCGAGCAGGTCGTGCACGCGTCGGGCGAGCTCACGGTCGAGGTCCACGACGCCGATGCGCCTGGCGCCGCCGGTACCGACGCCGGAAACGACCCAGGAGGGACCGTCGCGGGACCGGACCGCGCGGATCTGGTCGCCGCGGCCGTGCACGAGCGGCTCAGGGACACGCCGATGGACTTCGCCGCCGAGTGGCCGGTGCGGTACGCCGTCGTCCGGCAGGGCGGCCGGCTCACCCACGTGGTGCTGCTGGTGAGCCACTTCGTCACCGACGCCGCCGGGGCCGTCACGATGATGACCGAGGTCGCCGCCCGCACCGCCACGCCGGTCGCCGGGCTGCAGCCCCTCGCGCAGGCCGGATGGCAGACGTCACCGGCCGGCCGCCGGCACAACGAGCACGCCCAGCGCCACTGGGAGCGGATCGTCCGGGACGTCGACCCGGTCAGGTTCCCGCCGCCCGCCGAGGTGGTTTCGCCACGGTACCGGCAGGGCGAGCTCACTTCCCCGTCGCTGCCGGCGGCGGTGCGGGCGATCAGCGACCGCAGCGGCGTCGAGTCCGCGACGGTCCTGCTCACCCTGTACGCGGCCGCTCTGCACAGCGTCCTCGGCGTCGACCCGGTGGTGATCCGGCCGATCACCAGCAACCGGTTCAGGCCCGGCCTCGCCGACGTCGTCTGCACCCTCGCGCAGGCCGGCCTGTTCCGCATCGACGTCGGCGGCGGCTCGTTCGAGGACCTGCTGCCCCGCGCGGGCCGGGCGGCGCTGTCGGCGTACAAGTACGCGTACTTCCACCAGGCGGAGATGGCCGACCTCGTCGACCGCGTCGGCCGCGAGCGCGGCGCGCCGATCGAGCTCGGCTGCTACTTCAACGACCGCCGCGGCGCCGGTCCCGCCCCTGACGCGCCGGCGGCGTTCCGGTGGGTGGCCGCGCAGGAGGCGCCGACGTTCGAGCCGCTGTTCGTGCACGTCGACGACGCGACCAGCGACGGCGCCGAGGCGCTGCGGCTCACCGCGTACCTGGACACGGCCCACGTCACCCCGGCGTCCGCGGCCGCGGTCCTGCAGGCGATGGACGAGCTCGCGTCGAAGGCCGCCGCCCTTCAGCCCGCGGCGCTGTAGGAACGCCCGCCGGGGGCTCGTGGAGACCTTCGTGGCGGCTCGACGCGGTGGCGGCAGGGGCTTCCACCCGGCCGCTGCGGCGAATTCCGCGGCGGTCGTTGCGGGGCTTCCGTGGCGGCCGTCGTGGGGCTTCCGTGGCGACCAGGGTGGGCTTCCGCGGCGGTCGGGGTGGGGCTTCCGTGGCGGCCGGGGTGGGCTTTCGCGGCGACCGGGATGGCTTCCGTGGCGGTCGTTGCGGGGCTTTCCGTGGCGGCCGGGGTGGCGGGGCGGTCAGCTCCAGGCGGCGGGTGCGGTGCCGTAGGACGGGGGAAGGCGGGGCCAGCTGAGCGGCACGCCGTCCAGCGCGCCGGGCGGGGCGACGCCGGTCCAGCCGTTGCCGAGCGGCACCAGGTACGGCGCGACCGGCGTCTCCACCGGCGGCGTCCCGTCGAGCGGCGCACCGATCAGCCAGGCGGCGGTCCGGGCCAGGGACACCTCGACGTGCGCGGCGACCCCGGTGCGCGCCCGCTCGGCGAGGGCGGCCAGGGCTCCGGCGGCGACAAGGTATCCGGTCGCGTGGTCGAGCAGCTGGCACGGCAGCGCCCCGGGCCGGCCGGACGCGTCCCTCGTCAGCCAGCCGATCCCGGTCGCGACCTGGACCAGACTGTCGAAGCCGCGCCGCGCGCCCCACGGCCCGCCGGTGCCCCACGCGGACAGTGTCACCACGACCGTGCCGGGGTGCCGCTCGGCGATCTGGTCGGCGTCCAGGCCGAGCCGGCGGAGGGCGCCCGGCCGGTACCCGGTGACGAGCACGTCGGCGCCGTCCAGCAGCCTGTGCAGCGCCGCCGGGTCCTCGCCGGCGTCCAGCAGCGCGCTGGCCTTCCCCAGGACCCCGTCGACGGCGAGTCCGGGCAGCTCGGGCCGCGCGGGGTGGTCGATGCGCAGGACGTCGGCGCCGAGCGCGGCGAGCATCCGCGTGCCGACGGGACCGGCGATGACCCGGGTCAGGTCCAGGACCCGGATCCCGGCGGCCGGCAGCGGCCCTCGCGCACCGGTGCCCTCCGGCCGCCCGGTCGCGGTGCCGAGGGGTGTGGCGCGCACCAGCGGGCCGTTCGGTTCCGGCAGTTCGCCGGGTCGGCGGGCGGCGACGGCGAGCCCGCCCGCCTCGTACACCAGACGCTCCACCACCAAGGCGGGCATTCCGGCGATCGTCGCGGCCACGCTCTCCACACCCGCGCTGTCCGTGTCGAGGGCGGCCTTGCCCGTGTCGAGGGCGGCCTTGTCCGTGTCGAGGGCGGCGAGGAGTGCGGCGCGGTGCCACGGGTAGTTGGCGTGGGTGCGGACCCAGCCGTCGGCGGCGCGCCACAGGCGTGACAGCGGCGCGAACCCGTCGATGCCGCGCCCCTCCGGGTCCCGCAGCAGGGCCTCGGCGCGGACGGCCGCGGCGACGTGCCCGGTGTCGAGGGAGACGGCGGGGCGGCGGCCGGTGCGCGCCTCGGCGAGGTCCGCGGCCGCCTCCAGGCACATGGTCACGGCCGCGGTCGCGCACCCGGCGACGGCCAGGGGCGACGCCAGTACAGCAGGAACAGCGGGACCGGAGATCTCAACGCTCACGGTCGCCATTCTCGCTCGACGCCGCCGCGGGGGCGGGTGCATGCTGATGGGCACGATGGGTGCTCTCGACATGGTCGCCGCCCGGGTCGCCGGCGGCGCGACGGTGCAGTTCCGGCCCAGTGGGTCGTCGATGGTGCCGCTGGTGCGCAGCCGCCAGCTGGTGACGGTCAACCCGGTCGACCCGGCGCTGGTCGAGGTCGGCGACATCGTCCTGGCGAAGGTGGCCGGCACGGTGTACCTGCACCTGGTGTCCGCCGTCGACGCCGCGGGCCGCCGGGTGCAGATCAGCAACAACCGCGGCAGGGTCAACGGCTGGACCGGCCACGCCAAGGTGTACGGCATCTGCGTCTCCGTCGACGGCGTCCCCCGCCCGCGCACCGCCGGCAAGAGCCTTCTCTGAAGTCGGCCTTTCTCTGAAGTCGGACACGGGTTGTCAGGTTTTTCTGGCACGGTCGTCTGTATGGAACAACCACTGAAAGGCAAGGTCGCCCTGGTCGCCGGCGCGACGAGGGGCGCGGGCAGGCAGATCGCGGTGCAGCTCGGCGCGGCGGGCGCCACGGTGTACGCGACGGGACGCACCACCCGCGAGCAACCCTCGGAGATCGACCGGCCCGAGACCATCGAGGAGACCGCCGAGCTGGTGACCGCCGCGGGTGGCACCGGGATCGCCGTGCAGGTCGACCACCTGGTGCCCGACCAGGTGCGCTCGCTCGTCGCCCGCATCGACGCCGAGCAGGGCCGGCTCGACGTCCTCGTCAACGACATCTGGGGCGCCGAGAAGCTGTTCACCTGGGACAAGCCGCTGTGGGAGGACTCGCTCGACACCGGCCTGCACATCCTGCGCCTGGCGATCGACACGCACATCATCACCAGCTACCACGCTCTGCCCCTCCTCATCCGCAACCCCGGCGGCCTGGTCGTCGAGATGACGGACGGCACCCTCGCGTACAACCTGGACAACTACCGCGTCTCGTTCTTCTACGACCTGGCGAAGATGTCCGTCCTGCGGCTCGCGTTCGCCCAGGCCCACGAACTCCGCCCACACGGCGCGACCGCGGTCTCCCTCACCCCCGGCTGGCTACGCTCGGAGCAGATGCTCGACCACTTCGGCGTCACCGAGTCCAACTGGCTCGACGCGACGGCCAAGGAACCGCACTTCGTCATCTCGGAGTCCCCGGCGTACGTCGGCCGCGCCGTCGCCGCCCTCGCCGCCGACCCTGACGTCGCCCGCTGGACCGGCCAGTCCCTGTCCAGCGGCCAGCTGTCGCAGGTGTACGGCTTCACCGACCTCGACGGCAGCCGCCCCGACTGGTGGCGCTACTTCCGCGAGGTCCACGAACCGGGCAAGCCCGCCGACGCCACCGGCTACCGGTAGCCGCACGCTGTCCTGGAGGTCGCGGTGACGGGGCGGCGGTGGCCTGCCTTCCCGGGTTAGCTCTGACCGGCGCCGGTGACCTGCTTCCCTGGGATTGCGGTGACCGGCTACTGGCCAGCGCTCGGTGCGCGACGACCGCTGGTGGCGAACTGTCCGCGGGTTCGCGGCGGTGACCGGCTGCTTGTCAGCGCTCGGTGCGTGACGACCGCCGGCGGCGAACTGTCCGCGGGTTTGCGGCGGCCGGCTGCCGGCGGAGCGCTGCCCGGGATCCCATTGGGTGGCCGGCGCCGCCCGATCCGGTCCGCGCCGAATTGCCGTGGGTCGCCTGCCCGCGGGGCGCTGCCTGGGATCTGCCGGGACCGGCTGCCGGTGGAGGGCCGCCATCTCGTCCGTCGCGATCACGGCCGCGCCTGTCCCTCACGCGGCCGTGGGTCACAGGGTCTGACCTGCCCTTCACGCTCGCTGCTGGTGGGGCTGTCTCGCCTGTTTCGGGTGCGCGGCCGTGGGTCACAGGGTCCGACTGCCCTTCACACTGCTGGTGGGGCTGTCTCGCCTGCTTCGGGCACGCGGCCGTGGGTCACAGGGTCCGACTGCCCTTCACACTCGCTGCTGGTGAGGCTGTCTCGCCTGCTTCGGGCACGCGGCCTTGCGTGACGGGTCCGACCTCCACCGCACGCGGGAGACGTGGGTGCCCTACGCCGCGTCGTCTACATCTGCGTCGTCGCCACCAGGTTTGCCAGGCGCGACGGCGTTCGGCTGCTCCGGCGACCGGTAGAGGGCAGCCATCCTGTCCGCGGCGCTGCGCATGAGGTCGCGTAACGGCTCGGGCTCGAGCACCTCGACGTCGGGCCCGAGCCGCAGTAACTGTGTGTACGCCACGGCGACCGACTCCACGGGCAGGTCCACCACCACCCGGCCCTGCTCGTCGGGCGGGTGGAAGTGGGCCTCCCGCACCGCGAGGGCCTCCACCGCGTGCCGCAGCGTCCGCAGCCCGGCCGGCGTGAGCCTGATCGTGACCCGCTCGGCGAGGACCCGCCGCACGAACTCGTCGGCGCGCTCCGCCCAGAACGCGCCCAGGTCGAACTCCACGTCCCGCGTGAACCCCGCCTCGTCGACGGTCAGCTCGGCGATCTTGTCCACCCGGTACACCCGCAGGTCGCCGGCCACGCGCCCGACGAGATACCACCCTCCGTTCTTGAGCACGAGCCCATACGGCTCCACGGTCCGCGCGACGACCTCCCGCCGCCCCGCCACCGTGCGGTCGTCGGTGCGCCCGCCCGAGTCGGTGCGTCCGCCCGAGTCGGTGCGTCCGCCCGTGTCGGTCCGTCCGCCCGTGTCGGGTCGGCCGGCGCGGCGCTCATACCGCAGCTGGACGACCCGGTCGTCCCAGACGGCGCGGGCCAGGTCGGCCAGCCAGGGCGGCGGCTGGGCCGGGTCCTCGAACCACCCGGGCACGTCCAGGTGGAACCGCTGCCGGGCGCGGCTGGACGCGTCGCGGATCGGGGCGGGCAGCGCCGCGGCCACCTTCAGCTCGGCCACGGCGAGCACGTCGCCGAGGCCCATGTCGCGGGCAGGGCCGGGCAGCCCCGACAGGAACAGCGCCTCCGCCTCGGCGCGGCTGAGACCGGTGAGCTTCGTGCGATACCCGTCGAGGAGCCGGTAACCGCCGGCGCGGCCCTGCTCCGAATACACGGGAACGCCGGCCGCGGACAGGGCGAGCATGTCGCGGTAGATGGTGCGCTCGGAGACCTCCAGGGCCTCGGCCAGCTCAGCCGCCGTCACCGTGCCGCCGGCCTGGAGCAGCAGCACGAGCGAGATGAGCCGCGACGCGCGCATCGCCTACGCCGGGTCCTGATCGGGCGCGGCCGGTGGGTCGAGCGTTTCGACGATTCGCCGGATGTCCTCGGGGGAGGAGGAGCCGTCCAGCTCGACGACCACGTCGCCGCGCCGGATCCGCACCCGCGGCGGCCGGGGCCGGGTCCCGCGCCACGTCACCACCGCCATCAGCAGCCCGCCGAGCGCGATCCCGTTGCTCACCAGGGCGTTGACGACCTCGAAGGCGCCGCCCATCTCCCCGGGCCGCGGCGCCGTCGGCGTCAGGCTCACCCGGACCGTGCGAATGATCTCGTCGTCGCGCAGCCACTGGTACAGCTGACGCAACGACTCCTCGTCGTCGACCTCAAGGCGAATCTCCACGACGGCACGGTACCTCGCAGGTACGACAATTTTCGCCGCCGCTCCAGCTGGCTCTCGGCTCCGCTGCAGCGCTTTGGTGAGGTCACGCTAAGCTTTTTCGGGTGAACGACGTGGAGCAGCACCCTGCCCGGCGCAACACCCGCCAGCGTGACGCCGTGATGACGCTGCTCAGCAACGTCGACGGGTTCCACAGCGCCCAGGAGCTGCACGTCATGCTCCGTGAACGCGGCGCCAACGTCGGCCTCACCACCGTCTACCGGACCCTG
This sequence comes from Dactylosporangium sp. NPDC050588, assembly GCF_040654975.1. Taxonomy (NCBI): domain Bacteria; kingdom Bacillati; phylum Actinomycetota; class Actinomycetes; order Micromonosporales; family Micromonosporaceae; genus Dactylosporangium; species Dactylosporangium sp. NPDC050588. The sequence continues at coordinate 18,099 of NZ_JBFAJA010000019.1, forward strand.
CAGCTGCTCGCCGAGACCAACGAGATCGACGTCATGCAGGTCCCGGGCAGCGACACCCGGTACCGGCGCTGCAGCGACCGCCACCACCATCACCTCGTGTGCCGCGGCTGCGGGCGTACCGTCGAGGTCCTCGGACCCGCCGTCGAGCGCTGGGCGGACCGCATCGGCGAGGAGCACGGCTTCACCGACGTGAGCCACACGCTTGAGATCTTCGGCACGTGCGGACGCTGCGCGCGCTGATGTCTGCGTCGGTTACCCTGGTGGGGCGCGAAGGGGAGTAGTCCTCCAACTGCGTGGTCGACATACTGGGGCGCTCGCGTCCCCGGCCACGCGGCCCAGTGTTCATGGCGTCCGGATCCGTCCGGTGCCGCACAGGGCGGACGAGACCTTCGACTCAGGCTGAACAAGCCGGGTCGAGGTCGTCCGTGCCCTCTTCCCGGCCATCTCCGGGAAGGTATCTGCAACCACATGAGCGGTTTCCTCGCTGCCCTGGCCATCAGCTTCGGCGTCATCTTCGTCGCCGAGCTGGGCGACAAGTCGCAGCTGATGGCGCTGACGTTCGCCACCAGGTTCAAGACCGTTCCGGTCCTGATCGGTATTACCGTCGCCACGGCCCTGGTCCACCTGGTTTCCGTCGCCGTGGGGTACGGCCTGGGCGCCGCCCTCCCGACCGCCTGGATCTCCCTGGTGGCGGCGCTCGCCTTCTTCGCGTTCGGCGCCTGGACGCTGCGCGGCGACTCCCTCACCGACGAGGAGCGCGACAAGGTCAACCAGCCCACCACCCGCTCCGCCATCTTCACCGTCGGCGTCGCGTTCTTCCTGGCCGAGCTCGGCGACAAGACCATGCTCGCCACGATCACCCTCGCCACCCAGCACGGCTGGTTCGGCACCTGGCTGGGCTCCACCGTCGGCATGGTCGCCGCCGACGCACTCGCCATCCTCGCCGGCCGCCTCCTCGGCAAGCACCTTCCGGAACGCACCATCAAGTACGGCGCCGCCGCCCTGTTCGTCCTCTTCGGCGTCTGGCTGCTCATCGAGGCCCTCGGCGAGCTCCTGTAACCACGAACGCCGCCCGCGCCCCAGTACCTCGCCGAAGGAAGCGCTCGTGTACTGGGGCGCAAGGCGCTCCGCCGCGCAGTGCGCCGGTGTCACAGGGAGGGCCGACGCCGCAGGGCTGCGACCCGGCGGCGTGGGCAACTGCGGCGCGGCGTCGTGGGCAGGGGTGTGGCGAAAGGCGCGGGACGAGCAGCCCGGCGGCGGGGCGAGTGGCGTGCCGGGCTGGAGAAGAGCGGAGCGAGGCCCGTTCAGCATGCAGGCCGACCTGGACGAGCCGTGGCCCTGCGGTCGAGCGGCCTGCACCACGCCGCGTGCCGACCAAGCGACCAGGCGACCAGGCGCGCCGGCAGCCAGGAGCCCTGGCCAGCCAGGAGCCCTGGCCAGCCAGGTGCGCCCCGCCAGGTCAGGAATCCCCGCCAGCCCAGGATTTACCGGCCCGACCGAGGAAACTCGGCCAGCCCAGGATCACCGACCCGACCGAGGAAACCTCGGCCGGGTCAGGAGCGCCGGCCCGGCCAGGACCCTCGGCGCGAGTCCGCCGATGGGCATGGCGCCGGGCGGCGGGGCGTAGTCGGGCGGGTCCGGCGGGTCGGTGCCGGCCGGACCTGCCCGGGAAGCGGAAGGCCTCCGGAGCGTCAGCGTCGCTTGGTCGGCTTGACGATGCGGTCAGTGCCGACCTTGTCGCGGAGGACCTCGGGGACGAGGACCGAGCCGTCAGCCTGCTGGAACTGCTCGAGGATCGCCGGGAAGATGCGGCTGGTGGCCAGGGCGGAACCGTTCAGGGTGTGGACGAAGCGGTTGTTCTTCGAGCCCGGGACGCGGTAGCGGATGCCGGCGCGGCGGGCCTGGTAGTCGCCGGCCCAGGAGACCGAGGAGACCTCCTTGTACTTGCCGGTGCTCGGCATCCAGACCTCGATGTCGATGGTCTTGCGCATCGAGGCGCTGGAGTCGCCGGCGGCGAGCAGCGAGCGCCGGAAGTGCAGGCCGAGCGAGCTGACCAGGTCCTCCGCGTAGTCGACCATCTCCTCGAGGGTCTTCTCGCCGTCCTCGGGAGTGGTGAACTGGAAGATCTCGACCTTGTTGAACTGGTGGCCGCGGACCGTGCCGCGCTCGTCGGAGTGCGAGCCGGCCTTCTCGCTGCGGTAGCAGGGCGTGTACGCATACGCCTTGTGCGGCAGGTCGGCGGTATCGAAGATCTCGTTCTGGTACGCGCCGAGGATCGCGGTCTCCGACGTCGGCAGCAGGAAGCGGCCGCGCTCGTCGTCGTCGGTGGCGATGTGGAACACGTCGTCGTAGAACTTCGGGAACTGGCCCGCTGCATAGCCCGCCGAGTCCAGCAGCAGGTGCGGCGGCAGCATGAACTGGTAGCCCGCGGTGAAGTGGCGGTCGATGAACCAGTTGACCAGGGCCCACTCGAGGCGGGCGCCCCAGCCCGTGTAGATCCAGAAGCCGGAGCCGCCGAGCTTCACGCCGCGCTCGAAGTCGACGAGGCCCAGCTCGTTGGCGAGGGTGACGTGGTCGCGGACGTTGTCGATCTTCGGCGCCTCACCGAAGACCTTGACGACGACATTCGCCTCCTTGCCGCCCGCCACGACGTCCTCGGCCGGCAGGTTGGGCAGCTCGCTCATCGCGGTCGTGAGCTGCTCCTGCACCGCGGCGAGGCGCTCCTCGAGCTCCTGCAGCGCGGCCTTCGCGTCGCGGGTGGTCGGCTCGACCGCCTGGCCGGCCGCTTTCGCGGCGCCGAAGGCGCGGGCCTCCTCCTTGCGGCGGGCCCGCTCGGCGTCGATGTCGCCGATGAGCTCGCGGCGCTGCTTGTCCAGCTCGGCGATGGCACTCAGCGAGCGGGACACCTCAGACGGATCGAGCCTCTTGGACAGTGCGGCCTCGACGGAGGCCCGGTCCTTGCGAATCAACTCGATGTCGAGCATGTCTGCCGCGCACCTTTGCCTAGATTTTCTGGACGCTCAGGATGTTACCGGTTGGGTCCGACACAATTTCCGACCCGCCGCCGCGGTACACCCGCAACTCCAAGTGAACGCTACTTGGCGTCACCTAGTACCGGAGCTATTATGTGACGCATGGTAGTGGCCGAGGACGGTGACCGGCAGACCCAGCTGCTCCGCGGCGCGCTCGACATGTGCCTGCTCGCGCTGCTGGCGAAGGAGCCCGCGCACGGCTACGACCTGGTCCGCCGGGTCGAGGCTGCCGGGTTCGAGGCGGTCGGCTACGGCACGGTCTACCCGCTGCTCACCCGGATGCGCCGCCTCGGGCTGGTTGCCGACGAGCTGCAGCCGAGCCCGAGTGGGCCGCCCCGCAAGGTGTACGCCCTGACCGACGCCGGCACCGCGCGCCTGGACGCGTGGCGCCGGCAGTGGAGGCGGTTCGTGGAGATCGTCGACGCCACCCTGACCGACCAGGACACCAGCCGGGCGTCCGGGGACGCCGGCGCCGACACGCCGACCGACACGCCGAGGAGCTGACGCCGTGGACACCATCGACGACGCCATCGCGACCGCCGACCGCACCTGGCGCGCGCAGGGGGTGAGCGGCGCCGACCGTGCCAGCCTCGCCGCCGACCTCAGGGCGGACCTCGCCGCCGCCGCGGAGGACGGGATCGGGCCCGCCGAGCTCCTCGGCCCCGACGTGCCCGGCTTCGCCCGCCGGCTCGCCGACGAGGCGGGTGTCCGGCGCGCCCCGCGGGAGTACCTGCGCTTCCTGCGGACCTCCATCGCCGGCTCGCTGCTCGGCGGCGCCGCCGGCTTCGCGCTGATCACCATGGTGGTGCACCCGCTGCTGGTGGCCCTGTTCGACCTGCCGAGGTCCGTGAAGGTGCCGATCCTGCTGGCCGCCGGAGTGTTCTACGGCGCCGCGGTGGCGTTCGCGGTCGCCGGATCGGTCGCGGCCGTCCGGATTCGACTGCGGCATCTCCCGTACACCAGAAACACCGCCAACGCGATGGCCGTCCTCATCCCGGCCGCGGCGCTCGTCGCGGCTCCGCTGGCGGTGGGGTTCGCCCGGCTGACCGGCTACAGCACCAGCCCGTGGGTCGTGCTCACCGAGTGCGCCCTCGTCGTCGCCGCCCACATCGGCGCCGTCCTGCTCGCTCGCCGCTGGGCGCTGCGCGAACCGGGAACATCGTTCGCGATTTAAGCTGGTCGCCATGGACACGATCTGGACCCGCCCCGACCGCGGGTCCCGGGGGCCTGTCCCGCAGCACAGCCGGGCCGAGATCGTCGCAGCGGCCGTTGTACTGGCAGACGCCGGCGGCCTGTCCGCGGTCTCGATGCGGGCCGTCGCCTCGGCTCTGTCCACGGGTGCCGGCTCGCTGTACCGCTACCTGTCGTCCCGCGACGACCTGCTCGACCTCATGTCCGACGCGGTCCTCACCGAGCTCCCGCTGGACCGGCCGCTCACCGGCGACTGGCTCGACGACCTGGTGGAGGTCGCCCGCGAGCAGCTCGCCCTGTACCGCCGCCACCCCTGGCTCACCGAAGCCGCCCGCCGCGGCGCCTTCGGACCGCGCGCCGTCAACTACTTCGAGCGCTGCATGGCCATCATGGCGCCGCTGCCCGCCGCCGCCAGCACGAAGATGGAGACGATGGGTGTCCTGACCGGCGTGGTGTCGCTGTTCGCCCAGCCGGTGCCGGGCAACCCGCCGCCCGGCGACCCGGCCGCCGAGGAGCGGAAGCGCGCCTCTGCCGCGCAGCTGTTCTCCCTGGTGGACCCGCAGGCGCATCCGCACCTGACGGCCGCGTTCACCAGCCCCGCCCAGCCGCCGGCCGCCTCCGACCTCTTCGAACGCACCGTCCGCAGCGTCCTCCGAGGCCTCCTCACCCCCTGACCGCCCGACGAGAGCCTTCCTCATGATCCGGTAGACCTCGTGCAGTCAGAGGTGCACAAGGTCTACCGGATCATGAGAACTGGCCTGGCCCAGATAGGGGAACCGCACCATAACCACGGCCCGGGCAGCATGGAGTCTGCGCGGAGCCGCAGGTAGAGGCGGACGCGCTTGCTGTGCCCCAGGGGCAGGCGGCTCTAAGGCCCGTCGCAGCAGGCGACCGGTTTGGCGCTGACCTGATCCAGAGTGGCAGGCGAGTTCGGGTGAGGGCTCGCCGGCAGCAGTGGGGGTTGAGGCTGGAGGCGGTGGGAGCAATCGGAGCAGCGGGCGCGACGGCGCCAGCTGGAGCGGGTCGGGTGGGTTGCGAGTTGTGGTGGCGGGGCAGCAGCGGCGAGTCGGCGCTGCCCCGACTCAGAGAGGTAGATGCGTCGGGTGAGGGCCTGCCAGCAGGGCGGGGTCAGTGGTTGGTGGGTGGCTGTTGCCGGGTCGGGGTCAAGGCCACAGGTGGTGGGGAACGTCGGCGACGCAAAGCCCGCGTTGCTTCTTTGGCGTGGCGGGTGCAGCGGCCGCTGGGGCGCCGGGGTGGCAGGCGAGTTCGGGATGGGTTGCGGGCGAGTCAGGGCTGACCGATCCAGGGCGGCAGGCGAGTTCGGGTGAGGGCTCGCCGGCCGGGGTGGGGTTGAGGCTGGGGGTGGTGGGGAGCGTCGATGGTGCAGTGCCGCAACGGCTTCCCTGGCCTGGTGGACGCGGTGGCGTTGGCTGGGGCGGCGGTAGGAGTGGGTCGGCGAGCCGCACTGATCCGATCCATAGCGGCAGGCGGGTTTGGCGGGGACTTGCTGGTGGCGTGGTCCGACGCAGAGTGGCAGGCGGGTTTGGGTGGGGCCTACCGGCGGGGTGAGGTCAGTGGTGGTGGGTGGTTGTTGTCGGGGTGGGGGCCGAGGCCGGGGGCGGTGGGGGAGCGTCGACGGCGCAGTGCCGCAGCGGCTTCTCCAACACGGCGGGGGCGGCTGCGGCCGGTGTGGGGCGGGGTGGGTTGCGGATCGTGGTGGCGGCGACGGCGGAGGCCAGGAGGCACAGGGCGGCGCAGATGAGGACGGCGGTGTGGAAGCCGGCGGAGAGGCGGGGTGGGTCCAGGTAGGCGGTGCCCGTGATGCCGGCGGCGGCGGGGAGGACGGCGACGGCGATCAGGCCGGCGGCGCGCGCGACGTCGTTGTTCACGGCGGAGGCCATGCCGGCGTGGCTGGAGCGGGCGGAGGACAGGGCGGTGGACGTGAGCGGGGCGACGGTGGTGGCGAGGCCCAGGCCGAGCACGACGACGGCGGGCAGGACCGAGGTGACGTAGGAGCCGGAAGCGTCGATCCGGGCGAACAGCGCCATGCCGAGGCCGACCACGACGGGGCCGGCGCTCATCTGCAGGCGCGGGCCGATGCGGCTGGCGAGCGCGCCGGAGCGGGCGGACAGCAGCAGCATGATGACGGTGACCGGCAGGAGGGAGACGCCGGCCTGCAGGGCGGTGTAGCCGGCGACCTGCTGGAGCTGGATCGGCAGCAGGAACAGGGCGCCGCCGATGGCGCCGTAGACGACGAACGTGACGACGTTGGTGGCGCTGAACTGCGGGGACGCGAACAGGTCCAGCGGCAGCATCGGGTGGGCGGTGCGGCGCTCCCACCAGACGAACGCGCCGAGCATCAGCACGCCCCCGACGAGGGCGGTGAGCACCAGGGGGCTGGTCCAGCCGAGGGAGTGGCCCTCGATCAGGCCATAGGTGATGCCGATCAGGCCGAGCGTGACCAGGGTGCCGCCGGGCACGTCGACGCGGCCGGTGGCGGTGGTGTCACGGGACTCGGGGACGTGGCGCCAGGTGAGCAGGACGACGGCGGCGGCGATCGGGACGTTGATCGCGAAGATGAGCCGCCAGGAGGCGGCGCCGACGAGCCAGCCGCCGAGGAACGGGCCGATCGCGGTGGCGACGCCGCCGAGGCCGGACCAGGCGCCGATGGCGCGGCTGCGGTCCTCGGGGCGGAACGACGCCTGCAGGATGGCGAGGCTGCCGGGGGTGAGCAGGGCCGCGCCGACGCCCTGCAGGGCGCGGGCGGCGATGAGGGTCGGCGCGTCGGGCGCGGCGCCGCACAGGACGGACGCGACGGCGAACCAGACGACGCCGACGAGGAAGAACTTCCGACGCCCGTATCGGTCGCCGAGCGCGCCCGCGATGAGCAGCAGCCCGGCCAGGGCGAGCGTGTAGGAGGTGACGACCCACTGCAACGTCTCGAGGTCGGTGTCGAACGAGCGACCGATCGCCGGCAGAGCGATGCCGACGACGGTCGCGTCGATCGCGGCGATGCCGGAGCCGAGGATCGTCGCGGTGAGGACCCAGCGCCCGGACGCGGTGCCGTACGACAGCGTTGCCATGCAGAGAACCTAGCCCGAGGGTCTGACAAAAAGACGGCAAGAAACGACGACAAGAACGACGGCAAGAAACGACGGCAAGAAACTCAGTGCCGGTAGCCGCGCACCTTCACCTTGAAGCTCATCGCCGGCCCAGGCGTCGGCGCGGTCTTCGTCACGAGCGTGTAGCCGGGCGGGTCGAGCGCGAGGTCCAGCCGGTGGAACAGCCGCGCCATCGACAGTGCCATCTGCACGTCGGCGAAGCTCTTGCCGAGGCACGTGTGCGGCCCGCGCCCGTACGGCGAGTACGCGCCCGGCCGCAGGTGCTCCGACCGCGGCTTCTCGTACCGCCCGATGTCGAAGGTCTCCGGCGAAGGGTAGTACTCCTCCATGAAGTGCGGCACGGTCGTGCCGACGTAGACCATCTCGCCTTCCTTGATGGTGTACCCCGCGAACTCGAAGTCCCGCGTCGCGGTGCGGTTCAGCGCGACCGCGATCGGATAGAGCCGCATCGTCTCCATCAGCGCGTACCGGATCGACGGGATCTTGCGCAGGTCGTCGTCGGTGATCGGGCCGCCGGCGAACAGCGCGTCGGCCTCGGCCTGCACCCGCTCGAGCACTGACGGGTGCTTGAGGACGGAGTAGATGAAGGCCGCGGTCGTGTTCGCGACCGTGTCCAGCCCGGCGACGTACGGGCCGGTGAGCGCGAGCACCAGATCGTTGGCCGGCAGGACACCCTCGCGGTTGAGGTGCACGTCCATGAGGTCCTCGACCAGGTTGCGCTCCTGCGGAGGCTTGCTGCCGGCGCTCGCGCGCAGCGAAGCGACCATCGTGTCGCTGAGCTCGAACACGCGGCTGCGGGCCTTCCTGTACCGGGGATTCTGCAGCAGGATCTTCGGCCGCTGCTTCGTGACCAGGACGTTGAGCACGTAGAGCGTCATGGTGCGGATGTCCGGCACGTACTCCAGGGGCGCGTTGCCGGTCAGGATCGTGCCGAGCTGGTCGGTCACCATGTACTGCAGCGCGTGCACGACCGGGACGGACGCGCCGGCCTTCCAGTCCCGTGCGAGGACCCGGTCGGTGATCTCGACGAGCTCGTTGCCGCGGCCCTTGATCGCGTCGCGGGAGTAGCCGCGGCGCATGATCTCGCGCAGCTCCTTGTGACTGTCGCCGTCCTCGCCGAGGATCGTGCGGGTGCCGCCGTACTCGTCGAGGAAGCCCTGCCAGAACTCCTTCGACCGCAGACATTCGCGGCCTTCCTTCGAGCCCATGAAGTCGGCCGCCTCGGCGCCGGCGATGACCGTGTAGGACTTGTTGAACACCCTGATCTTGAAGACGGGGCCGTTCTCCCGGTACGCCTGGGCGAAGAACCGTGCGGGGTCCTTCGCCAGCTCCAGCACGTTGCCGACGATGGGCCGGCCCTTCGCCACGGGGATCGGGCGCGCGGCTGCCGGGGCGGTTTCGGTGACAGTCATCGAGCGTCGACCCTCCGTGGTCTGTCGCAACGCGTCGCGGAAATCGAAGCGATGCTATCCAAAGAGCGGCCGCCTGCCATCATGGCGGGCATGCTGCTGCGGCGATGGACCGAAGGCGACGTCGAGGCGTTCTACGACATCTACTCGCGCTGGGAGGTGATGCGGCACCTGGGCGCGCACCCCCGCCGGGTCGTCGCGGACCGCGACGAGGCTCTCGGCAGGCTGGCCAGGTTGCGCGAGCGGGAGGACGGCCCACGGGGCTTCTGGGCGATCGAGGAGGCTGGTGTACCGGTGGGCACGGTCCTCCTGGTGCCCCTCGCCGACTCCGACGAGATCGAGGTCGGCTGGCACCTGCACCCGGCGCACCACGGCAAGGGGCTCGCCACCCGCGCCGCCCGCGAGCTGCTGTCCCGCACGAGCGGCCGGGTCCTGGCGCTCACGGACGAGGACAACCTCGCGTCGCAGGCGGTCGCGAAGCGTCTCGGCATGACCGACGAGGGCCTGACCGACCGCTGGTTCGGCCTGACCGCCCGTCAGTTCGCCATCATGCTCGGCTGAGGATCATGTGGGTCGCCGCGTCGGAGGCGACCATGCGCGTACACACGTAGCCGTCGGTGAGGCCGTCGGTGAAGAGCCGCTCGCCCCGCCCGAGCACGATCGGGATGATCGCCACGTGCAGCTGGTCGACCAGGCCGGCGCGCAGGTACTGCTGGACCGTCGAGACGCCGCCGCCGAGCCGCACGTCGAGCCCGCCGGCGGCGTCGGTGGCCCGTTCCAGGGCCGCCTCGATGCCGTCGGTGACGAAGTGGAAGACGGTGCCGCCCTCCATCGTGATGCTGGGCCGGGCGTGCCGGGTCAGGACGAAGACCGGGTGGTGGTAGGGCGGGTCGGCGCCCCACCAGCCGGACCAGGACTCGCCGGGGGACCAGGGCCCGCGGAGCGGGCCGAACATGTTGCGGCCCATGATGGTCGCGCCGAGGCCGGTCTGGCCGGCGGCGACCATCTCGTCGTCGATGCCCTCGCTGCCGCCGTCGCGGCCGGACATCTGCCGGCCGGTGCGGGTCTCGAAGAGCCAGTCGTGCAGCCGCTCCCCGCCGGTGCCGATCGGGTCCTCGAGCCGCTGGTCCGGCCCTGCGCCGTAACCGTCGACCGAGATGCAGAAGTTGTGCACACGCAGCATGGCGGGTCCCTTCGAAGACGATGTCATCACCAGGTCGGACCACGACACCCCGGATCGACATCACCAGGGAAAGCTAGGTTCCTAGGAAGCCTACACCCCGTGACGTGCGCCACGTGGGTGAGCCGGGTCATCCATGCGTTTTTGACAATCATTGTCAACTGGCGACAGGATGGGATCATGCTGCGTCGCGCCGTCCTCGCCGGTCTCACCGCCGGGTCCCTGTTGCTGAGCACCGCCGGCTGCGGCGGTGAGGGGGCCCCGCAGGGCGGGAGCGACGGCCGGCTGCGGATCGTGGCGGGGTTCTACCCGCTGCAGTACGTGGCGGAGCGCCTCGGCGAGGAGAACGCCAAGGTCACCAACCTCACCCAGGCCGGCGCGGAGCCGCACGACCTGGAGCTCAAGCCGAGCCAGCTGGCGCAGATCACGGACGCGGCCCTGGTGGTGTACCTGTCGGGGTTCCAGCCGTCCGTCGACGAGGCCGTCAAGCTGCAGGCGAAGGACAGGGCGTTCGACGTCGCCCCCGACCACGGCGACGACCCGCACGTCTGGCTCGACCCGGTCCGGTTCGCCGAGATCGCCGGGAAGCTCGCGGAGCGGCTCGCCACGCTCGACCCGGCCAACGCCGGCGCGATCCGGGCGCGGGCCGGCCAGCTGCGGGACGAGCTGCACCGCCTCGACGAGGAGTACACCGCCGGGCTGCGCACGTGCGCGCGGCGTGACATCGTGACGAGCCACGCGGCGTTCGGGTATCTCGCGTCCCGGTATCACCTGACGCAGGTGCCGATCTCGGGCCTGGACCCGGAGGGGGAGCCGAGCCCGCAGCGGGTGTCGGAGGTCGCGGCGCTGGCGAAGGCGAAGGGCGTGACGACGATCTTCTTCGAGGCGCTGGTCAGCCCCAAGCTGTCGGAGACGGTGGCGAAGGAGGTCGGCGCGAAGGCGGCGGTGCTCGACCCGATCGAGGGCGTCGAGGAGGGCAGCGACTACGTGTCGGTCATGGTGCGCAACCTCGCAGCCCTGCGCGAGGCGCTCGGGTGCACCTGAGTCCTATCCTTGGCCGGGTGCGTCGCCCCCAATTGCGCGTCCTGAGCGTCCTGACCACCGCCGTCCTGCTGGCGGGTTGCACGTCGACCGGCGCGGTCGACCTGGACCGGCCGCCGCAGCCGCTGGCGGTGGGCAACGTCGACGGCACGTCCACCCCGGTCGCCGATCCGGTCTATCCGGCGTACGGCAACCCGTCGGTCGACGTGCTGCACTACGGGCTGGCGCTGGCGTGGGCGCCGCAGACGAAGACGCTCACCGGGAAGGCGACGGTGAAGCTGCGGGTGCTGCGCGCCGAGCCGGCTCTGAAGCTCGACCTGAGCAGCCCGTATACGCTGAGCTCCACCAGCGTCGACGGGGTCGCGGCACAGGGCCGGGTCGCGGGCGGGAAGCTGACCGTGGACCGGGCGCTGACGGCGGGCACCACGGTGACGCTGGTGGTGGAGTATCAGGGGACGCCGGCGCCGGTGCCGATGCCGTCGCACCGCGGTGACGCCGAGCCGCTGGGGCTGACCGTGACCGACGCGGGTGAGCTGTGGACGATGCAGGAGCCGTTCGGCGCGTCGACCTGGTACCCGTCGAACGACCAGCCGTCGGACAAGGCGCTGTACGACATCTCGATCACGGTCCCGGAGGGCTGGGAGGCGGTCGCGAGCGGCACGCCGGGGCCGGTGACGGGCAGCACGTACACGTACAGGTCGACCCAGCCGGTGGCGACCTACCTGACGACCCTGGCGGTCGGGCAGGACTATCAGGTGGCGAGGCTGACCGGCCCGCGTGACCTGCCGATCTCGCTGTGGACGCGGCCGGGGAAGGACGACCGGTTCCTGCCGGTGCTGCGCAAGGCGCCGCAGCAGCTGCAGTGGCTGGAGGCGCGGTTCGGGCAGTACCCGTTCCCGAGCGCGGGTGCGGTGATCGTGCCGTCGCGGTCGGCGATGGAGACGCAGCAGATGGTGACGATCGGCGGTGACGTGCTGTCGCAGGGCACGAACGTGTCGGCGCTGGACGGGATCATGCTGCACGAGTACGCGCACCAGTGGTTCGGTGACGCGGTCGGCCCGGCGGTGTGGAAGGACGTGTGGCTCAACGAGGGCTGGGCGACGTACGCGGAGGCGCTGTACACGGCGGAGCGCGACGGTTACGACATCGAGGACTGGGCGCGGCGGGCACGTAAGAGCGACGCGGACGCGCGGCAGCGGCTGGGGCCGCCCGGCAGCCCGCGGGCGGACAGTTTCGCGGAGAGCAACGTGTACGTGTGCCCGGCGCTGATGCTGCACGAGCTGCACCGGGCGTTGGGTGACTCGGCGTTCTTCGCCCTGGCCCGGGCATGGGTGTCGCAGCACGCGGGGACGGCGCAGGACCGGGCGGCGTTCACCGCGTTCGTGAACAAGCAGACGGGCCGCGACTTCACGAAGCTGATCGACGCCTGGCTGGACTCCCCGACGACCCCCGCGTAGCCGCTATTCGTGCAGGCCGCCGGCGACGACGTGGATGAACGCGGCCTGCACGTCATCGGAGTTGAGGGCGTTGTCGACGTACGCGTCGATGGGTTTGAGGGCGGTCTTGAGCCGGTCCGCGGAGTCCTTCTTGCCGAGCACGACGATGCTGACCGTGACGGGCTTGTTGGGGTCCTGCAGGTCGGTGAGCTTCTGCACGAGGGCGTCGACGGCGGCGGTGTTGGCGCTGTCCTTGTTCTGGTCGTCGGTGAAGACGAGGACCTGATTGAACATGTCGTCGTGGTGGTCGTCGCGGACCGACTGGTAGGCGGCGGCGATCGTGTCGAAGAGCCCGGGTCCGGTGCGGTGGGCGGCGAGCTTGCCGACCTGCTTCTCGAACGAGGCGCGGGTGGCGTCGTCGAGGCGGTCGGTCGGCATGAGCTTGCGGTAGCCGGGGTTGCCGGGGTTGATCTCCCACAGGCCGAGGCGGGACCCGACGGGCATGAGGCCGGACAGGACGAGGCAGCCGTTGCGGAGGACCTCGATCGGCTGGGTGACCTGCTTGCCGGGTGGCGGTGAGGTGGGTGCGCCGCTGCTGGTGCCGTTGGTGGCGAGGTCGACGACGATGAGCAGGTTGCTGCGCCGGTCCTCGGGGTCCCAGGTGGCGAAGATGTGCTGCACGTGGTGCGGCTGGAGGACCTCGAACGGTTTGGCGGTGGGTTCGGGCAGGACGTTGGCGCCGTCGAAGACGGGCCGGATGTTGTCGGGGCCGCGCAGGCCGGCCTCGGCGATGGCGCGGCTGCCTTCGGCGCTGGTGAACGCGGCGTAGAGGCGGCGCAGCGCGGCGGCCTTCTTCGGGTTGGCGGCGGCGGTCGCGGCCGGCAGCCATGTGTAGCGCAGCAGCGCCGTGTGGTCGGTGCCGACGATGTACCGGCGGTCGGTCTTCGCCAGCCGGAGCGTGGCCAGCAGCGCGTATTCGGGGATGAGCCCGACCTCGCCGGGGGCCTCGGGGATGGCGGCGAGGTCGTGGTTGACGGTGCGGGTGACGTTGAGGACGTTGGTGAGCACGAGCGAGGAGGCGTCCATGCCCTTCTCCAGCCAGACGGCCTCGCCGACGGCGCCGGCGGCGACCATGCCGTCGCCGGACATGGCTGGGTTGCGCACGACCAGCTTGACGCCGGAGTTCTTGGTGTTGAGCAGGCCGGACAGGGCGAGCCAGCCGCCGCCGCCGGCGTTGATGCGGTCGCCGGTGGCGGGGTCGGTGACCATGTAGATGGGGCTGGACGCGAGGGTCGCGTAGGCGTTGAGGGTGTCCTTCTTGGCCACGAACTGCGGTGGGGCGATCACGTCCCAGGAGGCGTCGTCGGGGATCCACAGGTCGGCGCGGCTCTGGGTGAGCTGCCCGGCGGCGGGGCGGCCGTCGGTGCTGGTGGTGTCGACGAGGACGCAGTCGTCGCCGCCGCGCAGGGTGCGGCCGGCGGCGGAGACCACGGTCGCGAAGGACGACGCGGTGACGACGTGCAGGGTGGTGGGGCAGCCGCCTTCGGCGCCGTTGGCGCTGTTGTTGCGCAGCGCGTACCAGCCGGCGCCGGCGACGAGTCCGACGGCGAGGAGGAGCACGAGCCCGCGCAGCAGTGTGCCGACGAGGCGGGTGCCGGCTATGTGCTTGCCCATCGTGGCAACCATCCGCGAGGTCAGTGGGGGTGGAAACGCGGAAAGTATGCCATTGAGCAAGGATGATTCCGGTCCCGGTCGACCGTCCGGCCGTGACCCTGAGCCGTTCAGCCAGGGTGTCCGTCCGGACGGTCGATCACGTGGCCGTCTGCCACCAGGTGGGTAGCGGTCAGCCGCGCGGGACGACGGTGCCGAGGACGCCGGTGCTCGGGGCCCAGTCGGCGGAGACGATGGTGGCGCCGCGGCCGGCGAGGAGGTTGATCCTGGCGAGGGCCTGGGCGTTGGTGGGCGCGGTCGGGTCGATCGGCGGCGGGACCGCGGAGGCGTCGGTCATGACGAGGAGGTAGTGGTTGGTGTTGTACCAGGTGGTGTCGATGGACCCGTTGAGGTAGGTGCTGGCGCTGCCGTCGAAGATCACGAACCAGGGCCGGATGTTGGTCTCGCTGTAGCGGGTGCGCGGGTCGCCGGCGGCGGCGTCGAGGACGGACGGGAAGGACTGGGCCCGGGCGAGGTTCCCGGCGGCGGCGAGGTCGCGCAGGTGGCGGCTGTATTCGACGTCGGTGTCGAGGTTGTCGAACGGGTTGCCGCGTTCGAACGTGCCGGGGATGATCTCGAGCATGACCTTGCCGGCGAGGGCGGCGCGGGTCGGCCAGTTGTCGGCCTTCGCGGCGGCGTCGAGGGTGGCGTAGGAGCCCTTCAGGTCGGCGGGCTTGAACACCTTGGTGCCGAGCTTGCTCGCGACGAGGGTGTCGAAGTCGGCGGGGCCCAGGCCGTACCGGCTGTCGAAGCCGGCCTTGAGCTCGATCTTGAGGTGCAGGGGCTGGTGCCCGGGGTGGGCGTCGCTCCAGATGCGGATGTCGTCGAGGCAGACGCCGAACTGCTGGTCGCGGGCGCCGGTGCGCAGCTGGGCGGCGGTGGTCGCGGCGGTGCAGTTGTTGCTGGTGCCGAAGAGCTCGTGGTTGACGCGCCAGCGGCGGCTCGCGGTGTCGACCCAGATGTCGAACTCGAGCAGGGACACGCCGGTGTCGAGGGCGTCGGCGAGGTAGGCGTACTTCGCCTTGTCGTAGGTGTTGTGGACGCCGACGGCGGTGGTGTGGGAGAGCTTGAGGGCGTCGGCCGGGCCGGCGGCGTGGGCCGTGGACGGGGTGACGAGGGCGGCGGCGACGACCGTGAGTGTGACAGCGGTCAATGACTTCCAGCGCATGCGGAGCACGATAGTCATCGATGGAGTCCGGGCGGAACCGGCGATGTGAACAGCTGTCGAACGATCATCCACTGTGGACTAAATGAACACGGTCTGAACAGCAGATATACGGCAAGGGCCTTGCGGCGGCGGGGCACAATCACGGGCGTGAGACGGACCGGATGGCTCATCGTCCTCGTGGTGCTGCTCGTCGTCGCCGGCGCCTCGATCGGCCACCTCCTCGGCCGCGACGCCGACCCTCGCGAGGTCACCGGGGTGATCGGCTCGGAGAAGGCCGGCTTCTTCGCCGACCCCGAGGTCAAGGCCGCCCTCGCCGAGCACGGCCTCCGGCTGCGGCTCGACCCGGCCGGCTCCCGCCGGATGGCCGGGATGCCGCTGGACAGCTACGACTTCGCGTTCCCCGGCAGCGCCCCGGCGGCCGCGGAGATCGCCCGGCACCGCCGGCCCGCCGCCCCCGCCGTCACGGTGTTCAGCTCACCCCTCGCGGTCGCCAGCACCAGCCCGATCGTCGACCTGCTGCAGAGCGCCGGCCTCGCCCGCCGCGCCGCCGCCGGCGGGCACTGGACCCTGGACGTGAAGGCGCTCGTCGAGGCGAACCAGCGGCAGCTGCGCTGGGACCAGATCCCCGGCAACGCCACGTTCCAGGTCAAGCAGGCCGTCCTCGTCGCCACCACCCGGCCCGCCGACTCGAACTCCGCCGCGCTCTACGCCGCGATCCTCAACCAGGTCACCGGCGGAAACCTCAACGCGGTCACGAAGCTCTTCGCCGACCAGGGCGCGGTCGACACCACCACCGAGGAGCCCTTCGAGAGCTGGCTGAGCCGCACCACCGACTTCGCGCCGCTGGTGCTCGTCTACGAGGCCCAGTTCCTGGATCGCGGCAAGGGCGAGAACCACGTCCTGCTCTACCCGCAGCCGACGATCGTCAGCGAGCACACGGTGGTGCCGTTCACCGCCGCCGGCGCCGAGCTGGCGAAGCTGCTGCAGACGGACCCGCAGCTGCAGCGCCTCGCCGCCGCGCACGGGTTCCGCACCGCCGGCGCGCCCCTCGCGCCCGGCGCGGCCGCCCTCGGCGGCCCCGACGTCATCCCGTCCCCGGACGAACCCACTTTGCAAGCGCTGCTCGACGCGCTGGAAGAGAGACTCGCATGAGGAAGCTCCTGGTGGCCTCCCTGGCCCTGGTCGTCGTCGGTTCCCTGGCCGCCTGCACGGACCCGCCGCAGGCCGCGAAGGGGGAGCAGCCGTTCGTCAAGGGTGACGGCGTGCTGCGGGTCCTGGCCGGCAGCGAGCTCGCCGACCTGCAACCGATCCTCGACGAGGCGGCCGCGGCGACCGGTGTCACCGTCAAGCTGACCCCCACCGGCACCCTCGACGGCGTCGAGTCGGTGGTGCAGGGCGGGGCGGCGAAGCAGTACGACGCCACCTGGTTCGCCAGCAACCGGTACCTGCAGCTGCACCCGGACGCCGCGTCCCGCACCGGCACCGCCACGAAGATCGCGACCTCGCCGGTCGTGCTCGGCCTGCGCCGCTCCGTCGCGCAGAAGCTGGGCTGGTCGGTGCAGGACGGCGGCACCCGCCCCACCTGGAGCGAGATCGCGGTCGCCGCCGGCGAGCGGAAGTTCAGCTACGGGATGACGAACCCGGCCGCGTCCAACTCCGGGTTCGCGGCGCTGGTCGGGGTCGCCGCCGCGATCGCCGGGACCGGCGCCGCCCTCACCGCCGACCAGATCGGGCCGATCACGCCGCGGCTGCGGGCGTTCTTCGCCGGGCAGATCCTCACCGCCGGCTCGTCCGGCTGGCTCATGGACGCCTACCTGCGCGCCGGCACCGAGGGCCGGCCCGTCGACGGTCTCGTCAACTACGAGTCGGTGATCCTGTCGCTCAACGCGTCCGGGAAGCTCACCGAGCCGCTCACCGTCGTCTACCCGGCCGACGGGGTCGTCACCGCCGACTACCCGCTGACGCTGCTGTCCGGGGCGTCGGAGCAGGCCCGCACCAACTACGCGGCGGTGACGGACTACCTGCGCCGGCCGTCGGTGCAGCGGCAGATCATGCAGCGGACGTGGCGCCGCCCGGCCGTGCCAGACCCGTCGCTGACCCTGGACGCCGCGTTCGGGCCGAAGAGCGGCAACCTGCCGGAGCTGCCGTTCCCCGGCAAGCTCGACGCCGCCGACGCGCTCATCGGCGCGTTCGGCGACTCGCTGCGCCGCCCCGCCCGCACCATCTACGTGCTGGACCTGTCCGGGTCGATGAAGGGTGAGCGGCTGGCCGGGCTCAAGACCGCGCTGACCGGGCTCACCGGCGCCGACACGAGCCTGTCCGGGCAGTTCAGCCGGTTCAACGGCCGCGAACAGGTGATCCTGCTGCCGTTCAGCACCCGCCCCGGCACCCCGACGACGTTCGACCTGCCGGAGGCCGGGTTCGAGCCGACCCTCGCGCAGATCCGCACCCACGTGCAGCAGCTCAAGGCCGACGGCGACACCGCCATCTACGACGCGCTGCTCGCCGCGTACGGCATGGTCGGCGCGGGCGGCGACGACCGGGTCACGTCGATCGTGCTGCTCACCGACGGTGCCCGCACCGCCGGCGCCGACCTCGCCGCGTTCCGGGCGAAGGTGCCGCAGCTGCCGCGGGTGCCGGTGTTCACCGTCCTGTTCGGCGAGAGCAACACCGGCGAGATGACCGAGGTAAGCAACCTCACCGGCGGCCGCACCTTCGACGCCCGGGCGACCGGCGCCCTCGCCGGCGCGTTCAAGGAGATCCGGGGGTACCAGTAACGTGCTGTTCAAACTGCCGCAGTGGTGAAACGGCGGGGGAGAGGGTACATCCATGGGATGGCTGACCTCTCTCTCGACGACTACCTGGTCGAGGACGACGACGATGACGACCCGGTGCTGCTGCGCAAGGACGGGCAGCCGGTCGACACCTGGCGGGAGGACTACCCGTACGACGAGCGGATGACCCGCGACGAGTACGACCGCACCAAACGCCTCCTGCAGATCGAGCTGCTGAAGCTGCAGTACACGCTGAAGGCCCGCGGCGACCGGCTCGTCATCCTGTTCGAGGGGCGCGACGCCGCCGGCAAGGGCGGCACCATCAAACGGTTCATGGAGCACCTCAACCCGCGCGGCGCCCGGGTCGTCGCCCTGGAGAAGCCCAGCGAACGCGAGTCGACGCAGTGGTACTTCCAGCGGTACGTGCACCACCTGCCGGCCGCCGGCGAGTTCGTGCTGTTCGACCGGTCCTGGTACAACCGGGCCGGCGTCGAGCGGGTGATGGGCTTCTGCACCCGCGCCGAATACCTGGAGTTCATGCGGGAGGCGCCGGAGCTGGAGCGGATGCTCGTGCGGTCCGGGATCAACCTCGTCAAGTTCTGGTTCTCCGTGTCGCGCAACGAGCAGAAGACCCGGTTCCTGATCCGGCAGGTCGACCCGGTCCGGCAGTGGAAGCTGTCGCCGATGGACCTCGCGTCCCTGGACAAGTGGGACGACTACACGGACGCGAAGGAGGCGATGTTCTTCTACACCGACACCGCCGACGCGCCGTGGACCGTGGTCAAGTCCAACGACAAGAAACGCGCCCGCATCGAGGCGATGCGGCACGTGCTGAGCCGCTTCGACTACGACGGCAAGGACGCCGACCTGGTCCGCAACCCCGACCCGCTGATCATCGGCGCGGCCGCGCTCGCCGACGAGTCGACCGGTGACGCACCTCGGCTGTAGCGGTCTAGCCTGGGCGGTTGATTGTCCATAGGCTTGTGCGGTGTCGGAGGGGCGGACGGTGCCGTCGTGGCGGCTGGGTGAGCACGTCAGCGCCACCTACGCCGCCACCGACGAGTGCCGCGACCTGCTCGCCGGGTTCGTGCGGACCGGGGTCCGCCCAGGCCGGCGGGTGGTCGTGTTCCTCGACGCGGACGACACCGACCTGGCGCGGCAGCTCGTCGCGGCCGCGCCCGACGCGGCGGCCGGGCAGCTGCTCGTCCTGCTGTACGGCATCGGCTTCACCGCGTCCGGCGACGGCCGGGTCCAGCAGATGCTCGACGGGCTCACCACCGTCCGCGACGAGGCGTTCGCCGACGGGTTCCAGACGGTGTTCGTCGCCGGGAAGATGACGTGGACGCTGCGGGCCGGGTTCGCCGCCGCCGACCTCGTCGCCTACGAGTCGGCGGTCAACGCGTTCTTCGGCGACGCCCGGATCGGCGGGCTCTGCCTGTACGACCGCCGCAGCTTCGACAAGGCGACCATCGGCGCGGTCGCGGCCGCGCACGCCGGGCCGCTGCTGCGCTTCACCGTCGGCGGCTGGGGTGCGCACCTGCGGCTGTCCGGTGAGCTCGACGCCTCCAACACCGGCGCGCTGCCGTCGATCCTCGGCATGGTCACCGAGGCCGACAGCACTGTGCTGCTCGACGCCAGCGACCTGCAGTTCCTCGACGCGGCCGCGGCCCGCGCGATCGTCGGGTTCGCCGCGTCCCGGCCCAACCGGCACACCGTCGTGCGGTGCCCCCGCGGCGTCCGGCAGGCACTCGACCTCGTCGGCGCCGACGAGGTGCCGACCCTCGTGCTCCGCGACCGGGTCGGCGGCACATGACCGACCCGGAGCGTAGCGGAGGGTCGGGCATCATGGGCTCAGTGTGGAGGTCAGGTCGACGCCGGAGCGCAGCGGAGGTGGCGGCATGACCGGTCGGGCGCTTCGCCGCCGGGCCGGCGGGGTATGACTGTGCGCGTGCCTGCCTTTCCCCGCGGTGTAGCGACCTACTACGAGACCTCCGGCCACGAGCGCGTCGACATCGCGCCCGAGGTCGTGCAGACGGTGCTGGCGCTGCTCGGGCCGCCCGCCGCGGTGCCGGGCCCGGCGGCGGGCGGGGCGCCGGTGGTGCCGTCCGGGCCGCTGCCGGCGGTGCCGCGCACCTGGGGGTGGATGCTGCAGCTGTACGGGGTGCGCTCGGCCGGCTCGTGGGGTGTCGGCGACTTCGCCGACCTCGCCGCCTTCACCCGCTGGGCCGCGTCGACGGGCGCCGGGGCGATCCTCGTCAACCCGCTGCACGCCGTCGCGCCCGTCGATCCGCTGCCGTCCTCGCCGTATTCGCCGTCGTCGCGCCGGTTCGTGAACCCGCTGTACCTGCGGATCACCGACCTGCCCGAGTACCGCTCCGCCGCGCCGGACGTCCGCGCCGCCGTCGACGCGCTGCGCCCCGCCGGACCGGCCGGCGAGCTGATCGACTACGACGGCGTGTGGCGGGCGAAACGCGCGGCGCTGGCCCTGCTGTGCCCGGCGGCCGGGGGTGCCGCCGGGAGTCCGGAGCGTCCGGAGCGTTCCGAGCTGGCGGACTTCGCCGTGTACTGCGCGCTCGTCGCCGACCACGGCCCCGACTGGCGGACCTGGCCCGCCGAGCTGCGGCAGCCCGGACCGGCCGCGTACGCGGTCGCCGACCCCGCGGCGGTCGCGTTCCACATCTGGTTGCAGCGGCGCTGCGCGGAGCAGCTGGCGGCCGCGAACGCCGCCGCCGCCGGGATGACCGTCGGGATCATCCACGACCTCGCCGTCGGCATCGACCCCGGCGGCGCCGACGCGTGGACGATGCAGGACGTCGTCGCCGCCGGGGCGAAGATCGGCGCGCCGCCGGACGCGTTCAACCAGCAGGGCCAGGACTGGGGGCTCGCCACGTGGAGCCCCGACCGGCTCGCCGACACCGGCTACGCCGCCTGGCGGACCCTGCTGCGCGACATCTTCCGGCACGCCGGCGGGCTGCGCGTCGACCACGTCGCCGGCCTGTGGCGGCTGTGGTGGGTGCCGCCGGGCCAGACCCCGGCGCAGGGCACGTACGTGTACTACGACGACGAGGCGATGCTCGGCATCCTCGTCGAGGAGGCGAAGCTCGCCGGCGCGGTCGTCGTCGGCGAGGACCTCGGCACCGTCGAAGAGGTCGTCACCACCACCCTGCAGGACCGCAACGTCCTCGGCTCGGCCGTGCTGTGGTTCACCCGCGACGACGACGGCCGGTTCCTGCCGCCCGGCGACTGGCCCGAGAACGCGCTCGCCAGCATCTCCACCCACGACCTGCCGACCGCCGCCGGGTTCCTGTCCGGCGAGCACGTCCTGTCCCGCGCCGAGGCCGGCGTCCTCACCCGCGACGTGAAGCTCGAGTGGGCCGCCGCCACCGCCGACCGCACGGCGCTGCTGGACCTGCTGGACGCCGAAGGGCTCACCGGCCCCGACAGCACCGACGAGGAGATCGTCCTCGCCATGCACCAGCTGCTGCTGCGCACCCCGTGCCGGATCGTGCTCGCGTCCCCGTACGACGTCCTCGGCGAGGTCCGCCAGCCGAACCTGCCGGGGACGACCACGCAGTACCCGAACTGGCGGATCCCGCTGCCGCTGCCGCTGGAGGAGCTGACCACCGACGCGCGGATGAAGCAGATCGCGGACCTGTTCTCTGGCGACATATCGGTGGCGCGCCCTTGACGGGGTCGCCCAAGATGGGTGCCCGGAATCCCACGATCAGGGAGCGGGCGGATGTCGAGCGGGAACAGCTACCTTCAGCAGGTCGTCGCGCAGCAGGAGCGCCTCGAGAGTGACCTGAGGTCCAAGCGCAGCGTCGCGGCACCGGCCCCCGCCGCGCCGGGCGGCCCGACCCGCGGCGGCGGCCGGCAGCAGGCGAGCCAGCCGGCGCCGAACGCCGTCGAGGTCCGCGTCACCGGGTTCGGCCGGTGGAAGACCGTCATCGTCCCGCCGAACGCGTTCGTCGTGCACACCCGCCGCGGCCGCAGCGAACCCCTGCACGTCGGGCTCGGCGTGTCGTTCCGGTACAACCCCGCGACCGACTCCTACCTCGTCGTGCCCGGCGCCATGCAGACCATCCTGATCAACGCCTTCTGCATCTGCCGGGAGCTACAGGGCGTCCTCGTCCAGGCGTACGTGCAGTGGATCATCGAGGACTTCTCCACCGCGTACCGCAAGCTCGACTTCGGCGACGCCGAGGACCCGATGCGCCTCGTCAACCTGCAGCTCAAGGAGCAGGCCGAGGCCGCGATCAAGGACAAGGTCGCCACCCTCGGCGTCAGCGACGTCCTCAGCGACAAGCAGCCCATCATCGAGGAGCTCACCGCCCGGCTGCGGGCCGTCGCCGAAGGCACCTCCGGCAACTCCGCCGCCGACCCCTCCGCCGGTCTCGGCCTGCGGATCGTCACCGTGCAGATCAAGGAGGCCGTGGTCAGCTCGTCGCGGCTGTGGGAGAACCTGCAGAAGCCGTACCGCTCCGAGCAGGGACGCATCGCCCGGCTCGCCGAGCTCGCCGCCGACGAGGCGATCGGCGCCCGCGAGCTCGCCGCGTCCCGGCTGCGGCAGACCCAGCAGATCGAGAGCGACCGGGAGCTGGCCGAGCTGCGCGCCCGCAACGCCGCCGTGCAGTTCGACCAGGAGGCGCAGGAGCAGCTGCGCCGCTCGCAACGGCAGGAGGAGGACAGCCGCGCCCTCGCCGACCTGCAGGACGCCACCGCCCGGCACGCCATGGCGCTGGAGCGGTCCCGGGCCGCGGAGGAGGCGGAGATCGGCCGGCTGCGGATCGAACGCGACACCGAGCTGCGCCGCCTCACCGTCAACGGCGAGCTGGCCGTCGAGGCGATCCGCGCCCAGGCCGTCCACGAGCAGGGGCTGCTCGAACTGGACCGGGCCCGGCTGCGCGGCGAGATCGACAACTCGCAGTCCGCGGAGGCGATCCAGGCGAAGCTCGTCGGCTCCCTGCCCGAGATCGTCGCGAAGCTGCCGAAGCCCGCCGAGCTGCGCACCGTCACCATCGGCGGCAACGACACCTCCACCGTCGGCGGTCTCCTCGCGGAGCTCGCCGGCGTCGTCGGCGCGCTCCAGGCGACCCTGAAGAAGCCGTAACCCGGTCTACTCGACGGGCATGAACGGGCGCTTGCACCGGCGGCGGGCCGTCGGGTCGAGGTGCCGCCACCGGATCGTCGCCATGCTCCGCCCGTCCGGCAGCGTGTGCATGAACACCCCTTCAACCGGCAGGAACCCGGCCGAGGCGAGCCAGCGGCGGCTCGCCTCGTTGTCGGTCTCGCACCTGGCCCGCAGCTCCGTGACGCCGAAGTGCCGGTGGGCGAAGGCGCACACGACCTGCAGGGCCTCCCGGCCGAAGCCGAACCGGCGGAACGCCGGGTGGACGAGGCCGCTGACCTCCATGTAGCCGTCGTCGGCCCGGCCGAAGCCGGCGCTGACGACGGCGACACCCGTCTGCGGGTCGCGGCCGATGAACTCGGCGCCCTCGTCGGCGATGACCATCGGGTCCGTGTCGTCCTGGTCGACCCACGGCCCGTCCTCGCCCCAGCCGAGCCGGAACCTCGCCTCGGCGTCGGCCAGGTCGGCCCACACGTCGATCAGCTCCTGCCGGCGCGGCACCGACACCTCCAGCCGCGCCGTCGTCGCGGTGTGCGCCCCGCCGAACCCGCACCGCAGTACCGGCGCCGCCGTGTCGACCATGGTTGTCGACGGTACCCGACGGCGCCGGCCTGGGTTTTGCCCTGACGCTCGGTCAGGGCTTCAGCGTCTAGCTCAGGCGGAACTGCTGGGCGGCGGAGCCGTTGCAGTCCCAGATCCGCAGGGCGGTGCCGTTGGCGGTGGCGCCGTTGGGGGAGTCCAGGCAGCGGCCGGACTGCGGGTTGCGCAGCGAGCCGTTGGCCTGCGGCGCCCACTGCTGCGCGCCGCCGCCGTTGCAGTCCCACAGCTGGACGAGGGCGCCGTTGGCGGTCGAGCCGCCCGTGACGTCGAGGCAGCGGCCCAGGGTGCGCAGCGTGCCGCCGGACGCCGTCCAGTGCTGGTCGCCGGCCGACGCCAGGCAGTCCCACAGCTGGACCGCGGCGCCGTTACCGCCGGAGTCGTCGCCGGACACGTCGACGCACTTGCCGCCCGGGCCGGTGAGGAGCCCGCCGGCGGCCGGGGCGGGGCGGGCCTCGACACCCGTCGCCGTCATCGTGACCCGGGCGATCGTGCCGTCACCGTTGAAGTACATGCGGTCCAGCGCCGCGTACCGCTTGCTGTAGTCGCCGTTCTGGTAGCGGTGGTAGACCATGTACCAGTCGTCGGTGCCCGGGTACTGCAGCATGCCGTTGTGGCCGGGACCGTTGTAGGCGCCGGCCGCGGACAGGATCTGGCCGCCGTAGGTCCACGGGCCGAGCGGGCCCGGGCCGGTGGAGTACTGCACGTTGTAGCTGTTGTCGGCGTACGAGCCGTTGGAGTACTGCAGGTAGTAGCGGCCGGCCCGCTTGAACACGAACGGCGCCTCGGTGAAGTTCTGCGGCCGCTGGACGGTGACCGTGCCGCTGACCGAGGTCATGTCGGCGTTGAGCCGGAAGACGCCCATGTTGCCGCCGCCGGCGGAGCCACCGAAGTACAGGTACGCCTGGCCGTCGTCGTCGACGAACACCATCGGGTCGATCGCCTCGATGCCGCTCGCGGTCGTGTACACGTAGTAAGCGCCGTTGAACAGCTCGATCGAGGGGGCCGGGTGATCCCCGGGGAGGATCGGGTTCCCTGAGGCGGCGGCGACTGCGGGCGGCACGGGGGCCACGAGCAGCCCCACGAGCAGCGCCGCCAGGGCGAGGACACGTTTCATCGCAAACTCCTGACCTGGCACATGGCGGTGTGTCGATGCCCGACTATGCGTACCCGCGACGCCTTATGAAATATCTTGTTGGAAAGTGTTCGGCTTGACTTCGGTACACCGGCGGCATTAAATAACCGAGAGGTTAGATAACCAAGTGGTGAGGTAACCCATGGTCACCGATCAGCTCAGCATGACCTTCGCGGCGCTCGCCGACCCGACCCGGCGGGCGATCCTGGCCCGGCTGACCCGCGGCGAGGCGACCGTGAAGGAGCTGTCCGCGCCGTTCGCCATGAGCGGCCCGGCGATCTCCAAGCACCTGCGGGTCCTGGAGCACGCCGGTCTGATCAGCCGCGGCCGCGAGGCGCAGTGGCGCCCTTGCCGGCTGGAGGCGGCCCCCATGCGCGAGGTGACGGAGTTCGCCGAGCAGTACCGGCGGTTCTGGGACGAGAGCTACGCCCGACTCGACAGCTACCTGCAGACCCTGCAGCAGAAGGACGGCACCGATGATTGACGCCAACGCCACCGCGTTCGACCTGCCCAGCGACGTGGAGATCCAGATCCGGCGGACCCTCGCGGCGCCGCGGGCCCTCGTCTTCGACTGCTACACCAACCCCGAGCACCTGCCCAACTGGATGACCGGCCCGCCCGGGTGGACCATGCCGGTCTGCGAGATCGACCTGCGCCCCGGCGGCGGCTACCGGTACGTGCTGCGCGGCGAGGGCGCCGCCGAGATGACGCTCACCGGCACGTTCACCGAGGTGCGGCGCCCGCTGCGGATCGTGGCGACCGAGACGTGGGGCCCCGGCTTCCCCGAGACGCTCAACACCGTGACGTTCGAGGCCGCCGGCAGCCACACCACCGTCACCACCCTCGTGCGTTACCCGTCGCAGTCGGCGCGCGACGCCGCTCTGCAGTCCGGGATGAAGGAAGGTCTCGAGGCCGGCTTCAGCAGCCTGGAGTCCTACGCGCAGGGCGTCACCCTCCCGCCGGTGCCCGACATGCGCCTCGAGCTGGTGCCGGTGCCCGTCGCCGACGTCGACCGCGCCATCGGGTTCTACGTCGACCTGCTGGGCTTCCACCTCGACCACGACATCAAGCCCAACGACGACGTCCGCGTCACGCAGCTCACCCCGCCCGGCTCGGCGTGCTCGATCGTGCTGTACAAGAACCTGCCGGGCCTCGACCTGCCCGCGGGCACGCTGCGCGGCCTGCACCTCGTCGTCGCCGACATCCACAAGTCCCGGGAGCTGCTGCTCGCCCGCGGCGTCGAGGTCGCCGGCGTCGACGACATGGGCGGCATCCTGTACGCCGCCCTCACCGACCCCGACGGCAACACCTGGCTGCTGCAGGAGATCCCACCACGCCCCTGACGCTTCGTTCCCGTCTGTGGTCGGCTTCGCTTGTGGTCGGCTTCGTTTGTGGTCGGCTTCGTTATGGTCGTCGGATGGACCGGCTCGAGCGCCTGCTGCACGCCATGCGGGACGTGCGGGACTGCGCCGACCCGGTCGCCGACGAGATCGACGAGCTCGTCGCCGCCGACCCCGCCCACAGCCGCGCCGTGATCCTCGCCCACACCGGCGACGAGGTGACGCGGCTGTGGGCGCTCGGCCGGCTCGGCGACCCGCTGGACCTGCCCGCGGTGGCCGCAGCCCTCACCGACCCGGCCCTGCGGCACGTCGCCATGGAGGCGCTCGGCGGCATCCGCGATGCCGCCGGCGTCGACGCGGTGGCCCGCCCCCTGCTCGCCGACCCCGACCCCGTCATCCGCGCCATGGCCGTCGGCATCGTCGCGTTCCACGCCAGGCCGGGCGCCGTCGCCGCGCTGGTCCCGCTCGCCGCCGACCCCGACCCCGACGTGCGCATGCGGCTGGCCTGGCGGCTCGGCGCGCTTCCCGGCCCCGAGCCGGAGCTCGCCCTGCGCACCCTGCTCACCGACCCGGTCCGCCGCGTCCGCACCTTCGCCGCCCGCGGCCTCGCCCGCCGCACTGCTCGGGGGCTCACCGGAGGCCCATGACGGTCCCGTCCCACGCGGCGGCCGTCCTGCCGACCCTCTGGTGGCGCGTGCTGCACCACGGCTCAACCGTCGTCGGCGAGCTGCTGGTCCTGGCCTGGTTCACCGGCCGGGTTCTTGTCGTACCCCTGTGATGGAGTGTCGGTACCGCCAGCTGCAGCGACGTTTTCGGGGGGACGACCAGGAAGGGGGTGGCGGATTCGAGAGGACCAGTCGCGTTCGCCAGACACGCGACGCGTGTCGCTGAGCTGGGTCCAACGGGCGGACCTGATCCACGCTCGCAGTGCGACGTCGCGCGGCTCGCCAGACCGCCGCGGCGGCCAGAGCGGCCTGGCGGCCAGCAGCCGATTCTGGCGTGCAAGCGTCGGCGCGGACGGCTCCGGCGGTCGGTCAGCCGCGGTCGGTCAGCCGCGGTCGGTCGAGGCTGACGCTGCGACGCCGGGCAACCGGGCGCGGCGGACACACGTTCCGGACAGTCCGGCCGGTCGGCAGCGTTCAGGTCCGCGGCCGCTGGCTTTCGTGCGGCGACTGTGGCGGGTCGGCGTCGGCAGGTTGCCAGATGGGCCCGTGCAGGTGTCGCTGTGGTCGGCCAGCGTGGTGGGAGGTCCGGGTGGCTGGGCCTGTGGTGGTGGGCGGTCCGGTGCGACGCTCGGGTGTTGTTGTGGTCGGCCAGGGTGGTGGGAGGTCCGGGTGGCTGGGCCTGTGGTGGTGGGTGGCCCGGTGCGACGCTCGGGTGTTGTTGTGGTCGGCCAGGGTGGTGGGAGGTCCGGGTGGCTGGGCCTGTGGTGGTGGGCGGTCCGGTGCGACGCTCGGGTGTTGCTGTGGTCGGCCAGGGTGGTGGGAGGTCCGGGTGGCTGGGCCTGTGGTGGTGGGCGGTCCGGTGCGACGCTCGGGTGTTGCTGTGGTCGGCCAGGGTGGTGGGAGGTCCGGGTGGCTGAGCCTGTGGTGGTGGGCGGTCCGGTGCGACGCTCAAGTATCGCTGCGGTCGGCCAGGGTGGCCGGGGCTCTGAGTTGCGGCGGCGACAGACTGCGGCGGCCACGGGATGCGGCGCGCACGCGCGATCCCAGCCACGCGCGCGAGCGCGGGCTGTGCGTCGCGGAGCGGCGCATTGGGGTGCGGGTGAGAATCCCCGCCGGGGCCCCGCCGCGGCAGCGGTGGGGGTGATTACAGGATGGCGGCGGATTCTGGGGGGAGGGTGAGGGAGTCGGACTGGAGGATGGTTGCTTCGTCGGTGGTGAAGAGGAGGCAGGGCGCGGAGAGGGGGACGGTGCGGGGGGTTGATGTCAGGTTCGCCGCCACGGTGTGGGGGCCGCGGCGGATCAGCAGGACGCCGTCGTCGTGGGTGACCTCGATCAAGGGGAGGCGTGGGTCGGACAGGGCGGGGTGGCGTTTGCGGAGGGCGATCAGCGACCGGTACACCGCCAGCATCGACGGGTCCTGGGCGGACCAGTCCAGGTGGGAGTGTTCGAACGTGGCCGGGTCCTGCGGGTCGGGGACGTCGCCGGGGGGCCAGCCGTGGGCGGCGAACTCCTCGCGGCGGCCCTCGCGGACGGCCGTGGCCAGTGCGGGCTCCGGGTGGCTGGTGAAGAACTGCCACGGGGTGCGGGCGGCGAACTCCTCGCCCATGAAGAGCATCGGGGTGAAGGGGGACGTGAGCAGCAGCGTCGCGCCCACCTTGAGCAGGCCGTCGGACAGGGTCGCGGTCAGGCGGTCGCCGGTGGCGCGATTGCCGATCTGGTCGTGGTTCTGCAGGCAGACCACGAAACGGTGGCCCGGGATGCGGAGCGTGTCGACCGGGCGGCCGTGCACCCTGCCCCGGAAGGACGACCAGGTGCCGGCGTGGAAGAAGGCCGACGTCCAGACGGTGGCGAAGCAGGCGGGGGAGCCGAAGTCGCCGTAGTAGCCCTGCCGTTCGCCGGTGAGCAGGGCGTGTAGGGCGTGGTGCACGTCGTCGTCCCACTGGGCGTGCAGGCCGTAGCCACCGGCCTCGCGGGCCGTCACGAGCTTGGCGTCGTTGAGGTCGGACTCGGCGATGAGCGACAGGGGGCGGCCGACGGCGGTGGACAGCGCGTCCACCGCGACGGCGAGCTCCTCCAGCAGATGGGTGGCGCCGCGGTCGACGAGGGCGTGGACGGCGTCGAGGCGCAGGCCGTCGGCGTGGTAGTCGCGCAGCCACTGCAGGGCGCTGTCGATGATGAAGCGGCGGACCTCGCCGGAGTGGGCCTCGTCGAGGTTCAGCGAGCGGCCCCACGTGTTCGCGCCCGAGGACAGGTAGGGGCCGAAGGCCGGCGTGTACGCGCCGGACGGGCCGAAGTGGTTGTAGACCGCGTCGATGATCACGCCCAGGCCGTGGGTGTGCGCGGCGTCGATGAAGCGTTTGAGGCCGTCGGGGCCGCCGTAGGACTCCTGGACGGCGTGCCAGCCGACGCCGTCGTAGCCCCAGTTGTAGGTGCCGTTGAACGTGTTGACGGGCAGCAGCTCGATCATGTCGATGCCGAGGTCCCGCAGGTAGGGGAGCTTCTCGATGGCGGCGTCGAACGTGCCGCCGGGGGTGAACGTGCCGACGTGCAGTTCGTAGATCACGCTGCCGGGTAGCTGCCGGCCCTTCCATTCGCCGTCGTTCCAGGTGTACGAGGCATGGTCGTACACCTGACTCAGGCCATGCACGCCTGACGGCTGCCGCCTGGAGCGGGGGTCGGGCAGGACCTCGCCGCCGTCGAGGACGAACCCGTAGTCGGTGCCGTGACCGGCGTCCGGCACGGTCAGCGTCCACCAGCCGTCATGGGCAGCCGCCATCGGCAAGGAAGGCGAGGACGGGTCGCCGATGGACAGTGAGACGGTGGAAGCGGACGGGGCCCAGACGCGGAACTCGTGCACAGGCTACTCCCTCACCAAGAGCGCGACAGGGTACGTCGAGAGGATGTCGCCGACCCGCGTGGAGGCGATCGCGCGGCCGGTCAGGACGTCGGTCCAGGCGCCGCCGGGCAGCACCAGGGTTTCGCTGTCCCAGCCGCCGGCGGCGGCGAGGCGCAGCGGCAGCCGCGTGGCGACGGTCAGTGCGCCGCCCCGGTCGAAGGCGATCGTGTGGCCGGCGCTGTCACCGGTGGTGGGCACCGGCTGGTAGCCGCGGAACAGCTCCGGCCGGTCCCGCCGCAGCCGTAGCGCCCGGCTGACGACGAGGAGCTTCGCCACCCCGGAGGAGTCGACGGGCGGCTGTACAGCGGCGGCATCCAGCGCGGCGAGGAGGTCACGCCGCTCGGCGAAGTCGACGGGGCGGCGGTTGTCGGGGTCGACGAGCGAGTCCTCCCACAGCTCCGTGCCCTGGTAGACGTCAGGGACGCCGGGCATGGTCAGCTGCACCAGCTTCTGCCCGAGGGCGTTGGACCAGCCGAAGGGGCGGATCCCCGCCACGATCGTGTCGACCTCGGCGCGCAGGGCGGCATCCTCGGACAGCAGGCGCACGGCGGCGGCGAACGTCGCCTCGAAGGACGGGTCGGGGTTGTTCCACGAGGTCGAGCGGTTCGCCTCCCGGGCCGCCTTCGTCAGGTACGCCTGCAGCCGCTCGGCGGTCAGCGGCCACGCGCCGACCACGGTCTGCCAGAACAGCGCCTCGAACGACGGGTCGGGGATGCCGGCCCGGCCGATCAGCGGCGTGAGCAGGTCCGGCGCCTCGGACAGGACCGCGAGGCGGGCCCGGACGTCCTCGCCGCGCTTCGTGTCGTGGGTCGACAGGGTCGTCATCCCGGCCGGCCACTCCTCGAGGCGGCGGACCGCGGCGGCGTGGAACTCCTGCGGCGGCACTCCGAAGCGGGACGGGTCGCCGCCGACCTCGTTGAGGGCGATGAACCGGTTCCACCGGTACATGGCGGTGTCCTCGACGCCCTTCGCCATGACGGCGCCGGTGAGCTGCTGGAAGCGGGCGCACAGCTCGTCGGCGGGGTCGGTGAGGCGGGGGACGAGGCCGTCCAGCGCCTCGGCGAGGTCGGGCCGGCGGCGCTTCGTCTCCGCGACGGCGGCGTCGAAGTCGTCCCGGCCGTACGGCAGGTACGTGCGGTACACGTGGAAGTTCGAGGCGAGCTCCGCCAGGACGTCGACCGTCAGGGGGCCGGGCGCGAGGGCGGCGAGGCGGCGCAGCTCCGCCGGGAACAGCCGCCGGGTCACGTCCAGCTTCTGCTCGTGCGCCTCCTCGGGCCAGTCCGCGCCGTCGACCGGCGGGGCGCCGGCCGGGTCGATGAACAGGCCGCACACGTCGCCGAGGGCGTCGTAGCCGGTGGTGCCGTCGACGGGCCAGTGCGGCGGGAGCGGCTCGCCGCGCTCCAGGATCTTCTCCACGAGCAGCCACGCGTCCGGGGCCCGTTCGCGCAGCGTGGCGAGGTACCCGCCGGGGTCGCTCAGCCCGTCGGGGTGGTCGACCCGGATGCCGTCGACGTCGCCGTCGGCCACCCAGCGCAGCACCTCCTGGTGGGTGGCGTCGAACACGGCCGGGTCCTCCACCCGTACACCCGCCAACTCCGTCACGGCGAAGAACCGGCGGTAGTTGAGCAGCTCGTTGCCGCGCCGCCAGTCGACGAGCCGGTAGTGCTGCCGGTCGTGCACCTCCTGCGGGGTGCCTCCGCCGGTGCCCGGGGCGATCGGGAAGCGGTGCTCGTAGTAGCGCAGCTCGCCGTCTATAACCGACAAATCAAAAATGTCGGACTCGGCGCCCAGCACCGGCACGACGAGCCGGCCGGCATCCCAGTCGATGTCGAACCAGGACGCATAGCGGGAGGACGGGCCGTGCGTCAGGACGTCCCACCAGGCCGGGTTCGCGGCCGGCTGGAACAGGCCCATGTGGTTGGGCACGATGTCGACGACCAGGCCCAGCCCCTGCTGCCGCAGCGCCTCGACCAGCCGCCGCAGCGCCTCCCGGCCGCCCAGCTCCGGGTTGACGAGGGTCGGGTCGACCACGTCGTAGCCGTGCGGGGAGCCGGGTGTCGCGGCGAGCAGCGGCGCCGAGTACAGGTGGCTCACGCCGAGGTCGTGCAGGTAGCCGGCGAGCCCGGCGGTCGCGTCGAGGTCGAAGTCGGGGCGCACCTGGACGCGGTACGTCCCGGACGGGATGTTCGCCACCATGCCGGTCACACGGTCCGGTCGAGCACGACGAGGGACCGGTCCGGCACCACGAGGGTCCCGCCGGCGGTGTACGACACGCCGCCGCGGGCCGACCCGGGCGCGGTCGCGATCACCAGCTCCCACTCCTTGCCGTAGTCCGGCTGCGGGATGACGAAGTCGACCGGCTCGTAGTGCGCGTTGAAGCACAGCAGGAACGAGTCATCGACGTGCCGCTCGCCGTGCGACCCGCGCTCGGTGATCGACTGGCCGTTGACGAACAGCATGAGCGCCTTGCCGAACTGGTTGTCCCAGTCCTCCTCGGTCATCTGCCGGCCGTCGGTGGCGAACCACGCCACGTCCGGGATGGGCGTGCCCTCCTGCCGGGCCACGGGCCGCCCGGTGAAGAACCGCCGGCGGCGGAACACCCGGTGCCGTTCCCGGAACGCGGCGAGGCCCCGGGTGAAGGCGAGCAGCTGCTCGTCGACGTCGTCCCAGTCGATCCAGCTGATGTCGTTGTCCTGGCAGTACGCGTTGTTGTTGCCGCCCTGGGTGCGGCCGAGCTCGTCGCCGGCGGCGATCATCGGCACGCCCTGCGACAGCATCAGCGTGGTCAGGAAGTTGCGCCGCTGCTTCGCCCGCAGCGCGTTGATGTCGGGGTTGTCGGTGGGACCCTCGACGCCACAGTTCCACGACCGGTTGTGGCTCTCCCCGTCGCGGTTGTCCTCGGTGTTCGCCTCGTTGTGCTTCTCGTTGTACGACACCAGGTCGTTGAGCGTGAAGCCGTCGTGGCAGGTGACGAAGTTGATGCTGGCGAACGGTAGCCGGCCGTCGTCCTGGTAGAGGTCCGCCGAGCCGCAGATCCGCGACGCGAACTCGCTGAGCGTCGCGGGCTCCCCGCGCCAGAAGTCGCGGACCGTGTCGCGGAACTTGCCGTTCCACTCCGTCCACAGCGGCGGGAAGTTGCCGACCTGGTAGCCGCCCGGGCCGACGTCCCACGGCTCCGCGATCAGCTTCACCTGGTTGACGACCGGGTCCTGCTGCACGACCTCGAAGAACGTCGACAGGCGGTCGACCTCGTAGAACTCGCGGGCCAGGGTCGAGGCGAGGTCGAAGCGGAACCCGTCGACGCGCATCTCCGTCACCCAGTAGCGCAGCGAGTCCATGATGAGCTGCAGGGTGTGCGGGTTGCGCACGTTGAGGCTGTTGCCGGTGCCCGTGTAGTCGGTGTAGTAGCGGTTGTCGTCGTCCTCGAGCTTGTAGTAGTGCCCGTTGTCCAGGCCCTTGAAGCCGAGCGTCGGGCCGAGGTGGTTGCCCTCGGCGGTGTGGTTGTAGACGACGTCGAGGATGACCTCGATGCCGGCCGCGTGCAGGGCCTTGACCATGCCGCGGAACTCCTGGACCTGCTGGCCGCGGTGCCGCCGCGCGTAGCCGTGGTACGGGGCGAAGAAGCCGATCGTGTTGTAGCCCCAGTAGTTGGACAGGCCGAGCTCCACCAGGCGCTGGTCGTGCACGAAGTGGTGCACCGGCAGCAGCTCCAGGGCGGTGACGCCGAGCCGGCGCAGGTGCTCGATGATCGCCGGGTGGGCGATGCCGGAGTACGTGCCGCGCAGCTCCTCCGGCACGTCCGGGTGGCGCATCGTCAGGCCCTTCACGTGCGCCTCGTACACCACGGTGTGGTGGTACGGGATGCGCGGCGCGGCGTCGTTGCCCCAGTCGAACCACGGGTTCACCACGACGGCCTTCGGCATGAACGGCGCGGAGTCGGCGGTGGACATCTGTTCGGGGTCGTTGAAGTCGTACCCGTAGACGGCCGGGTCCCAGGTGATGTCGCCGTCGATCGCCTTGGCGTACGGGTCCAGCAGCAGCTTGTGGGGGTTGCAGCGCAGCCCCCGTGCCGGATCGTAGTCACCGTGCACGCGGAAGCCGTAGCGCTGTCCCGGGTCGACACCAGGCAGGTAGGCGTGCCACACGAAGGCGTCGACCTCGACGAGCTTGATGCGCTCCTCGACGTCGTTGTCGTCGAACAGGCACAGTTCGACGGCTGTTGCCACCTCGGAGAAGATCGCGAAGTTCGTGCCCTGCCCGTCGTACGTAGCACCCAACGGGTACCGGTTGCCCGGCCAAACCTGCATCTCAACTCCTGATCCATCAGCCGGCACCGGTGTTCAACGGGTGCGGCGTTGCCACAGTGTTACGTGCGTCGAAAGTTCACGCGCGGGTACGCGCGAAGCTGGCTGCCATATGCCCAGTGCCATCAATAATGAATCGTGCGCCGGGGCGCGTCGGCTTTCCGACAGGTGCCCGGGATGAATCACACCCGAAATTCGTGTGGCGCACGTTTCAAACAAGGGGGATTGGATCATAGTTGGGCACATGCCCCCGGGATCGGTCATGACCTTCGGCCCCCATGTCTGCGGCTCGGCTTCCGGGTTCGAACACGAGTGGCTCGTCACCGACGGGACCGGCGGTTACGCGACCGGGACGGTCGCGGGTCTCCGCACCCGGCGGTATCACGGCCTGCTCGTGACCCCGGACCGGCACCTCGCGCTCGCCGCCCTCGACCCCGTCGTCACCCTGCCCGGCGGAGCCGCCGTGCGCCTCGCCGTGCACGAGTGGGCGTCCGGCGCGATCGATCCGGCCGGCCACCACCACCTCGAGCACTTCGAGCTCGCCGACGGCGTGCCGCGCTGGCGCTGGCGGATCGGCGAGGTCGTGATCGAGCGCGAGGTCGCGATGACGCACGGGCGCAACAGCGTCGCCGTCGTGCACCGGCTCGTCGACGCGCCCGCCGGCGTCACGGTCGAGCTGACGCTGACCGCGCTGTGCACGTGGCGCGACGCCGACGGCGAACGGGACCGGACGACCGAGCCGCCGGCGGTCGAGCTCGCCGGGGGCGGCGGGTTCACCGTCGACGGCGCCTACCGCGTCGACGGGCCGGACTTCCGGCCGGTCGGCGAGTGGTACCTCGACGCGTACGCCCGCGAGGAGGCGGCCCGGGGCCTGAACCCGGTCGAGGACCTGTGGGCCGCCGGCACGTTCCAGGCCACCCTGGCCCTCGACGAGACGCTCTCGGTGTCCGCCTGGTCCGGCGACCTCGACGCCGTGCCTCCCGCGGCGGCCACCGTCGTGGCCGACACGCGGCGCCGGGCGCGGAAGCTGCTGCGGACCGCCGCCACCGCCGGTGCCCGCGACGCCGTCGACAAGGCGCTCGTGCTCGCCGCCGACCAGTGCATCGTCACGAAGCCCGACGGGACGCCCGACGTCGTCGCCGGGTACCCGTGGTTCGGCAGCTACCTGCGCGACACGATGACCGCCTACGAGGGACTGTTCCTCGCCACCGGACGGTTCGACGAGGGCGCCCGGCTGCTGCGGGCCCACGCCGACCTCCCCGAGCGGATGCGCGCCTCCCGGCTGGGCGACTGCGACGGGCCGCTGTGGTTCGTGCACGCCGCCGAGCGGCACGTCGCCCGTACCGGCGACGACGCCCTCGCCGCGGAGCTGCTGCCGGTGCTGGAGGGCGTGATCGCGGCGTACACCAAAGGCACCCGCGACGGCGTGCGCGCCGACACCTCCGACGGGCTGCTCGCCGTCGAGGCCGACGAGTCCGGCCTCACCTGGATGAACGCGCGGCTGCCCCGCGGCCCCGTCACCCCGCGCGACGGCAAGCCCGTCGAGCTCAACGCCCTGTGGGCCAACGCCCTCGGCGCCGTCGGCGCGCTGCGGGAGCGCTGCGGCCGCGACGCCTCCGTCGTGCACTCCCGCCGGGAGGCGGTGAAGGCCCAGGTCGTCAAGCGGTTCCGGGCCCCCGACGGGTGGCTCTTCGACCTCGTCGACGCCCGGCCGGCCGCCTACCCGAAGGGCGGCGGCAGCATCCACGACGACGCCGTGCTGCGCCCCAACCAGCTGCTGGCGTTCAGCCTGCCGTACGCGCCGGCCGCCGACGAGCCGCGGCTGCGCACGCAGGTGCTGCAGGCGATCGGGGCGACCCTCGTCACGCCGCTCGGGCTGCGCAGCCTCGCCCCGGCCGAGTACGGCTACCACGGCACCCACCGCGGCGGCGTGGTCGCCCGCGACACGGCGTATCACCAGGGGACCGCGTGGCTGTGGCTGCTGGGGCCGTATGTCGAGGCGCGGATCGCGGCCGGGCTGCCGGTGGACACCGTGCTCACCGCCGTCGAGGCGCACCTCGGCGAGTGCGGCCTCGGCTCCGTCAGCGAGATCGCGGAGGGTGACGCCCCGCACCGCGCGACCGGCGCCCCGTTCTCCGCCCGCTCGGTCGCCGCGGTGCTGCACGCGAGGGCCGCCATCAGGGCGAATCGCAAGTTGCAAACGGCATCTTCCGGCAAGACCGAAAAGTTGAAATTGGCCCGCGATGCTGCTCCGCGCAAGCGCCGGAACGCGCTACGGTGACAGTCGGCGACGAGAGGTATCCGCAATGCGCGTCTTGATGATCGCCTGGGATTTTCAGAGTCCGTCGACAGATGGTGCGCCCCGCGGGCGCATCGCAGCGTTGTCAGCAGCACTGGCCGCCGCCGGTCACTCGGTGACCGTGGTGACCCGCCATGGTCCTGTCCCGGAGTCCGTCGTCGACGGCGTACGGGTGGTCCGCGCCGCGCCGCTGCCTTCGGCCGACGGGGTGGGCGGGGCCGGCGCGCTCGCCGACACGATGGCCGTCAACCACCTGCTCGCCGAGGCCGCGGTCCGCACCGTGCCCGCCGAGGGGTATGACATCATCCACGCCCACGACTGGTTTGTCACCCACGCCGCGGTCACCCTCAAGGAGGCGCTCGGGGTGCCGTTCGTCGCCTCGATGCAGGCGACCGAGGCGGGCCGGCGGCAGGGCTACCTCACCGGCGACACCAGCCGCTCCGTGCACTCCGTCGAGTGGTGGCTGGGCTCCGAGGCGTGCCGGGTGATCGTGCCCACCGAGTACCTGCGGTGGGAGGTCCAGCACCTCTTCGACGTCCCCGACGAGCGGGTCGACGTCGTGCCCAACGGCATCGACCCCGACAGGTGGACGGCGAGCGCCCGCGAGGTCCTCGCCGCCCGGCTCCGCTTCGCCGGCGAGGGGCCGCTGCTCGTCTCCGCGGGCCGGCTCATCGCCGAGAAGGGCGTCCAGGACCTGCTCGAGGCCCTCCCGGCGATCCGCGACCGGCACCCCGGCACGCGCGCCGTCGTCGTCGGCGACGGTGACTACCGGGCCACCCTCATCGAGGAGGCGCGCAAGCGCAAGCTGCACCGCGCCGTCAGCTTCCCCGGCCAGCTCGACCAGCGCACCCTCGCCGCGGTCCTCGCCGCCGCCGACGCGTTCGTCGTGCCCAGCCGGTATGAGCCGACCGGCACCGTCGCCCTCGAAGCGGCGGCCTCGGGTGCGGCGCTCGTCGTCGCGTCGACGGGTGGGCTCGCCTCGATCGTGGAGCACGGCGTCACCGGCGTCCGCTTCCCCGTCGGTGAGCCCGACGGCCTCGCCGACGCCGTCGACGCGTTGCTGCAGGACCCGATGTTCGCGCAGGGCCTGGCGACGAAGGCCCGGCAGATGGTCCGGGACCGGCACTCGTGGGAGGCGATCGCGGCCCGCACCGCCGCCGTCTACGCCGACGCGGTGGCCTCCGCGCCGGACTTCGAGGCGCGCCGGCACGCGGCGGTGGTCGGCTCCGGCCTGCCCGTCGTCTTCGTCCCGCCGGGCAACCTGCTGGCCGACCCGCCGGAGGTCCCGGTCGGCGAGCGTCCCGCCACGCTGCTGCGCGCCGCCGCCGAGGAGGCCGCCTGGCAGGCCGGCGCGTCGGCCGCCCGCGAGGCGATGCGCACCGAGGGCGCCCTGTGGCACGACGCCGTCGAGCGGGAAGCCGCTGACCGCGCCGAGGCCGCCCGGGCCGCCGCAGCCCCGTTCGACGTCGTCATGGCCGCCGTCGAACGCCGCTGACCCAGCCCGACACCGTTGTCCGCCCCGACAAGACCCAGCGCCTCGTGATCCGGAAGACCTTGTGCCCCTGTAGCCGCACGAAGTCTTCCGGATCATGTTGTATGCCGCGCTTCGGCTGAGTCCGGTCGGCGTCTCGTGATCCGGTAGACCTTGTGCACCTGTGACCGCACGAAGTCTTCCGGATCATGTTGTATGCCGCGCTACGGCTGAGTCCGGTCGGCTTCTCGTGATCCGGTAGACCTTGTGCACCTGTGACCGCACGAAGTCTTCCGGATCATGGTGTACGCCGCGCTTCGGCTGAGTCCGGTCGGCGTCTCGTGATCCGGTAGTCCTTGTGCGCCTGTGACCGCACGAAGTCTTCCGGATCATGGTGTACGCCCTGCCGCGGCCGAGGCCGCTCAGCGGCGGGTCAGGTGTGGGTGGCGAGCCACTCCTGGAGCGGGGCGCACGAGCGGAAGAACGTCACCAGGTGCGTCTTCGCCTTCGCGGTGCCCAGCCAGGGGCGCAGCTCGAACTGGTGCCACGCGATCAGGCCCTTCTGCCGCAGCAGGTCCGCGCGCGGGTGGTCCTTCGGGAAGCCGCGCGGGACGGTCTTCAGCTGCTCGTGCGAGGTGACCGAGGTGCCCTTCGCCTCCAGGGCGGCGACGATCTCGGTGAGCGGGGCGCCGCTGGAGTCGTCGGCGACCGCCTGGCGGAACTTCGCCAGCCGTGGGGAGTCCATCATGTACGCGCCGGCTCCCGCCGCCAGGCCGGCCGCCGTCAGCTGGACGTAGCCGCCCTGCTCGAACGAGGCCGCGCACGAGGTCTTGTACGGCGACTTGTCGGCGCTGAACCGGACGTCACGGTACGGGCGGAAGATCTTCGCCGGGCCGAACTCCGGCGCGAGCTCCTCCAGCAGGGCGAGCATCGGGGCACGGACCTGCTCCTCGTACACCGCCTTGTGGGCGGTCCAGTACGTCTTGGAGTTGTCGGCCTCGAGGCCGTCGTAGAAGTCGAGGGCCTCGGCGGGCCAGCCACGGAACGCCACGACCAGCAGTCTATGTCGTCAGCACGAGGTGGGCGTCCGCGCGCAGCCGCGACACGAGGGCCGGGGGAGCGGTCAGCGGTGAGCCGGCGGCGAACGGCGGCCGGGGGTCGTACTCGCAGGCGAGCTGGATCGACTGGGCCACCTGCGGCCCGGCGATCGTGGCCGCCAGGGTGAGCGCCAGGTCGATGCCGGCCGAGACGCCCGCGCCGGTCACGTACTTGCCGTCCTGCACGACCCGCTCGGCGACGGGGGTCACGCCGTACATCGGCAGCAGATCCAACGCGAGCCAGTGCGACGTCGCGGTCCGGCCCCGCAGCAGGCCCGCGGCCGCGAGGATGAGCGAACCGGTGCAGACCGACGTCGTCCAGGTCGTGGCGGGATCGACGGCGCGCAGCCAGTCGTGCAGGGCGGTGTCGGCCACCTGGTCGCGCACGGACGGGCCGCCGGGGACCAGGACGAGATCGGGGTCGCGGCAGTCCGCGAGGGCCCGGTCGGCGACGAGCGAGAGCGCCCCGGTGTCGGTGCGGACGGGCCCGGCCTGCACCCCGGCGAACGTGACCCGCGCGCCGGGCAGCCGCGACAGGATCTCGTAGGGGCCGATGGCGTCCAGGGCCGTCATTCCGTCGTACACCACGAAAATCAGCTGCATGAGAACCGCTCCTTGTAGTCGGTCGGTGTGACACCGAGCGTCCGGATGAACGCGCGGCGCATGGCCTCGCCGGTGCCGTAGCCACAGGCCCGCGCCGTGTCCTCCACGAACGCGCCCTCCTCGAGGTGCCGGCGGGCGGTCTCCAGGCGGACCCGGTCGACGTAGCGGCCGGGCGGCGTGCCGACCTCCGCCGTGAACGCCCGGCTGAACTGGCGCGGGGACAGGTTGGCCCGCCTCGCGAGGGCCTCGACGGTGAGGTCGCCGCCGGGGTGCTCGGCGATGTGGCGCTGCACCTCCCGCAGCGGGTCGCGGTCGGCGACCTGCGCCTCCAGTTGCGCGCTGAACTGCCGCTGCCCGCCGGGCCGGCGGACGAACATCACGAGGTGCCGGGCGATCTCGAGCGCGAGATCCCGGCCGTGGTCCTGCTCGACGACCGCGAGGGCCAGGTCGATGCCGGCGGTGACCCCGGCGGAGGTCCAGACGCCCCGGTCGTGGACGAAGATCGGCTCGGTGTCGACGGTGACGCCGGGGAAGCGGCGGGCG
Organism: Dactylosporangium sp. NPDC050588; assembly: GCF_040654975.1. Lineage (NCBI taxonomy): Bacteria > Bacillati > Actinomycetota > Actinomycetes > Micromonosporales > Micromonosporaceae > Dactylosporangium > Dactylosporangium sp. NPDC050588. Next base: position 58,240 of record NZ_JBFAJA010000019.1, read on the forward strand.
AGCGCCGGGGCGTAGCGCCAGTGGGTCGTGGCGCGGCGCCCGTCGAGCAGGCCCGCCTCGGCGAGCAGGAACGCCCCCGTGCACACCGACGCCACCCGCCCGGCCCGGGGCGCGGCGCCGCGGAGCCAGTCGACGAGCCGCGGGTCGCTCGTCCGGGTGCCGACGCCGCCGGGCACGACCAGCACGTCCGCCGGGTCAGCGTGGACCAGGTCGTCGTCCGGCAGCATCCGGAGTCCGCTGGACGTCCGGACGCCGAGGCCGCCGACGCTGCCGGTGCGGACGCTGTACGACCCGCTCCTGGCCTGCTCGGCGCCCGCGAACACCTCGACCGGTCCGGTCACGTCGAGGCTCTGCACCCCGTCGAACAGCACCACCAGTACCCGCCGAGCCGCCATGCCTCAGATCCTGGCTGCGTCGCGGGGATGTCCGCAACGACGCCGACCCCACCTTTCATGCCACGCTGTTCGGATCATGAGGACATGCGGAAACGCCGGCCGACCTGAGGCGGTCGACCGGCGCTGGTGGTGCTGGAGTGGTGCCGGGGCTCAGCCCGCGCGGCGGCGGGCCCGGCGCATGGCCAGCTCGTCACCGCCGGCCTGGGCGAAGTCGTCGGCGGAGACCGGGGCCTCCTCGGCGGGGGTGGCCGCCTCGGCGGGCAGGTGCGACAGCGTGCCCTCGATCTCCTTGAACGCGCCGGAGATCGCGATGCCGAACACGCCCTGACCGCCCTGCAGCAGGTCGACGACCTCTTCGGGGGAGCGGCACTCGTAGACGGTGGTGCCGTCGGAGATCAGGGTGATGCCGGCCAGGTCGGCGACGCCGCGGGAGCGCAGGGTCTCGATCGCCTTGCGGATGTTCTGCAGGGAGACGCCCGCGTCCAGGAGGCGCTTGACGACCTTGAGCACGACGATGTCGCGGAACGAGTAGAGCCGCTGGCTGCCGGAGCCCGCCGCGTCGCGCACGCTCGGCACGACCAGCGCGGTGCGGGCCCAGTAGTCGAGCTGCCGGTAGCTGATCCCGGCGGCGTGGCAGGCGGTCGGACCGCGGTAGCCGACGTCGTCGGACTTGGCGATCGTACTCACCGAAACCGTGTCAGCAGCATGACCGGATATCCCGGGATCGGGCGGCTGTTGCATTGCGACCCACCTCCAGCGTCAACACCCGCAACCCTATAGCGCACCTTGAGGGTCAGCGGGGAGGTAACGCCGCGACACGCCGCGTGCCGGTGCGTCAAATTTTCCGCGCGTCGCCATCGTAGCCATTTGTCCGATATGTCGGCGGTACGAGGAGACCCTTCGGAACCGAACCTACTACCCGGCGAAGTCCTCCGGGCGGACCTGCTCCAGGAACTCGCGGAACTTCTCCACCTCGTCCTCCTGCTCGTCCGGGATGACGATGGCGGCCTCGGTGAGCACCTGGTCCGCGCAGCGGATCGGCGCGCCCACCCGCAGCGCCAGAGCGATCGAGTCACTCGGCCGGGCGGAGACCCGCACGTTGTCGCCGATGACCAGCTCGGCATAGAAGATGTTGTCGCGCATCTCGACGATCTCGACCGCCTTCAGCGGTGCCTTGAGCGCCGCCAGCATGTCGCGCATCAGGTCGTGGGTGAGCGGCCGCGCAGGCTTGACCCCCTGCTGCTCATAGGCGATCGCGGTCGCCTCCACCGCACCGATCCAGATCGGCAGGTAGCGGTCGCCGTCGACCTCCTTGAGCAACACGATGGGCTGATTGGTAGGCAGCTCCACGCGAACACCGACCACATTCAGCTCTCGCACTGCCCGCCTCCGTGTCGACTTGCCACTCCCTGCACGGTACACGGACCAAGGGGCGGTCGTGCCACTCGCGCCACCGGCCAAGTGCGCTCAGTGGCGAAGATCGCTCCGGTCGAGGGTGCGAAGGAGGGTCTCACTTACCCAGGATCTCGCGCAGGCCCGCTCGCACCAAGGCGGCATGCACCCGCTGGGTCAGTGCGGCCAGCTCGTGGACGGTGTCCGCGGCCCGCGCCCGGGCAGCCGGCCCGCTCTGCCGGGTCATGGGCGTCACCAGCTGGCTGAACAGGCCGATCTCGCGGTCCGCGGCGGCCCGGTAGGCCCGCAGGTGGCGCGCCTCGATGCCGAACTCGGCCAGCCGCGCCGCCGCCGTCGCCACCTCGAGCGCGTCGGCGTCGAACCCGCCGCCCGGCCGGGGCTTCACCAGGCCGTGCCCCTCCAGGGCGCGCAGCGTGTCGTCGCTCAGGCCGGCCTTGTCGAGCAGCTCCTGGCGGTTGAGCCGCACCTCGGGGGTGGCCTCGACCGGCAGCGCGGACTGCGACACGTCGGTGAGCGGGTCGCCCATCGTCGCGAGATGCTCGCGGATCACCCGAAGCGGGAGATATTGGTCACGCTGGGCGGTCAGTACGTAGCGCAGCCGGGAGATGTCGGTCCAGGTGTACTTGCGATAGCCGGCCGGCGTCCGCCGCGGCTCCACGAGACCCTCGGTCTCCAGGAACCGCAGCTTCGAGATCGTCACGTCCGGGAAGTCGGCGCGCAGCTGCGCGAGCACCTCGCCGATGCTCATCAGGCGCTCACCCCGGGCAGCACCTTGAGGACCGCCACGGTCGTGCCCGTCGCGGTCCTGCGGTGTGTCCCAGGCGGCTGCCGACGCCGTCATCGCCTCAGCTCTCGTCGGGGCGCGGTCCTGCCACGAACACGAGGCGGAACTTGCCGATCTGGACCTCGTCGCCGTTGCTGAGGGTCGCGGCCTCGACCCGCTCGCGGTTCACATACGTGCCGTTGAGGCTGCCGACGTCGCGGACCGTGAACGTGCCACCCTCGCGGTGGAACTCGGCGTGGCGACGCGACACCGTGACGTCGTCGAGGAAGATGTCACTGTCGGGGTGCCGACCGCTGGTCGTCACGTCGTGGTCGAGCAGGAAGCGGGCACCGGCGTTGGGCCCGCGGCGGACCGCCAGCAGGGCCGTGCCGGGTGGCAGTGAGCCCGACACGCGGGTGGGGACCACGTCGTCGTCCTGCCCGGCGATGGCATCCTCAATGGCGCCAAGGTTAAGCGTGGACGTGACGTCGAGCGGGGGGAACTCGTCGTCTGGGCGCGTCATGGAACCACCTCACGGTCGTCTGTTCGGGTGTCCTCCGATGCGACAGGCCGATGCATACGGTTGACTGAGCGAGCCTAGTCACGCCCGAAATCACGGGTCAACCAGACGCGCGGCAGCCAATTGCCGTATTTCCTGTCAGTCTCTTCGGACGTTGTCTGCTGGTGCGCTGTTTCAGTTCGCGGTGCTGCTCAGCTGTTCTCGGTCAGTTCCCGGTACGCCGCGGCGTCGAGCAGCGCGTCGACGGCCGCCGGGTCGTCTGCCTTGAGCTCGACCAGCCAGCCGGCGCCGTACGGGTCGGAGTTGAGCACCTCGGGCGTGGCGTCCAGGGCGGCGTTGACCGCGACGATCTCACCCGACACCGGAGCGTAGATCTCCGACACGCTCTTGGTCGACTCGACCTCGCCGAACGACTCGCCGGCCTGCACCTTCGCGCCGACCTCCGGCAGCTGCACGAACACGATGTCGCCCAGCGCTTCCTGGGCGAAGTCGGTGATGCCGACCTTGAAGGCGCCGGCGTCCGCCGGTGCGAGCCACTCGTGCTCCGCCGTGTAACGCAGATCCTCGGGAATCACGTCGGTCCTTCGCTCGTGCTGGCCGGTCCGTCGTCGGGTGCCGGGTCAAGCTGGCTTTGCGTATCGCAACTCACCGGCGGCGTGCAACGCTGTCACGCGCACCGGGTCCGCTTCGCGCACCAGAACCGTACCGCCGTGCTGCCGCACGCTGTCCACCACCCCTCCGGGGATGTTCAGCGCAGTGCGCATGGTGTCAGGCCCTCCGATGACCATGATCGTATACGGCGCCGTGAGACTCGACCCGGCGACCACCAGCCGGTCGTTGTCCCCGTCCACGAAGTAGGTCGCGGCGACGACGCGGACCGTGCCGCCCTCGCGCCCGCTGATCTGCATCGCCTCGGCGCCGGCGCCGCGCAGCTCCTCGATCGCGTCGAGGATGACCTCGGCCTTGACCTTCTCCGTGCCCGGGGTGATCTCGATCGACAGCCCGGGCCCCTCCGCCGGCAGCGTCCCGGCCAGGATCCCCAGCTCGTCGGCCCGTTTCCGGGCCTCGGCGAGCGCCGCGTCGCGCCCCTGCGCCCCCGAGTCCAGCTGCCGCCGCGTCTCCTCCAGGTCGCTGATCTCCCGCCGCAGCCGATCCTGCTGCGCGTCGAGATCCGACAGGATCCGCACCAGGTCCTCGGGCCTGGCGGCGGCCAGCTCGGCGTCGGAGTTGCCCGCCTTGAACTGCACCGAGATCCCGAACCCGAGCAGCCCCAGCAGCAGCGCGATGACCAGCCCGGTCCCGCCCCACCGCCGCCTGCCGCCGGCATCCGTCGCCTCACCCGGCGGGGGAGTGCCCTCGGACTCACCCGGAACTGCTTCCGCGGGGGTCGTCCCGTGTGCAGTTTCGGGTTCTTCGCTTCCGGCCCGTTCCGCCGATTCCCCTCTTCCGGACATTTCCGAAATGTCGCCCGTACGGGGGAGCTGGCGGGGTGATGGAGGGCGCCGGCGGGGAGGCGTCGAAGGGGAGCGCCCGGCATCGCCCTCGCCCGTGAGGGAGGGACGGTCACCCTCGGCCGGCGAGGAGGGCTGCGCACCGTCCTCAGGTGTGAGGTGGAGGTGGTCGCCGTCGGCCGGCGGGGTGTCGTCGGTGGGGGTCATGCGCGGAAGAGGTGACGGCGGATGGCGGCGGCGTTGCTGAAGATGCGCACGCCCAGGACGACGACGACACCGGTGGAGAGCTGGCCGCCGACGCCGAGCTGGTCACCGAGGTAGACGATGAGGGCGGCGACCAGCACGTTGGAGATGAACGAGATGGTGAACTGCTTGTCGTCGAAGATGCCGTCGAGCTTCGCCCGCACGCCCCCGAACACGGCGTCCAGGGCGGCGACGACGGCGATCGGCAGGTACGGCTGCAGACCCAGCGGCACGGTCGGCTCGAGGAAGATTCCCGCCGCGACGCCGATGGCGAGTGCGAGCACCGCGATCACCGGTGACCTCCAGTGGGTGATGGCGACACCGAGGGTGCCGGCGGGTGGGCGTACCGCAGCGGGGGCTCGGGGGCGGCGGCGAGGACGAGCCCCTTGCGGGCCTTGACGGTGAACTGCATGCGGTAGTTGTCGACGTACCGGCGGAACCGGCGGGCGGTCGTGGACGAGGAGAACCGGTCGGCGATGTCGGGGGAGCCGATGGCGGCGACGTCGTACGGGCCGGTGACGGGCTTGAAGTCGACGAGGATCACGCCGCCGGCGGCGCGGATGGTGCTGGTGGCGGTGAGGCGCTGGCCGTTGACGGCGATGGCCTCCGCCCCGGCCTGCCAGAGGCCGTTGGCGACGTCCTGCAGGTCGCGGTCCAGCACGATGCCCAGGTTCTCCTCGGCGGTGTGGCCGGTGACCGGGTCGACCTGCGGGGGAGCGTCGACGACGCGGACGACGACCCCGTCGCCGGTGACCTTCGCGGTGCCGGCGCCGGCGGCGAGGCCGCGCAGCGTGGCGGCGCCGGAGGCGTCGGCGAGGGCGTCGTCGCGGGCCTGGTCGACCTGGGTGCGGAGCACGTCGACCTGGCGCTGCAGGTCCTCCGCCGTGCGCTGCCGCGAACGGACGTCGGCGACCAGGTCGTCGCGCGCCCGGCTCGCCGACGGCGCCTCGGCGACCACCTGGTGGTATGCCACGGCCAGCAGGAACCCGACGGCCGCGAGCGTCACGGCCCGGGCGGCCGGCCCCCACCGGGGCGGCGGCGTGCCCTCCCGGCGGCGGGCGGCGGCCTGCGCGTAGCCCGGGTCGAGCGGCGTGCGGAACAGGTCGCCGAGCAGGTCGTCGCGGCGAGCGAACGTCACGACGCGAGCCGGCCGGCCCGCACGTGGATCGCGGCCTGGATGAAGTAGAAGACGGCGGCCACCCAGTACAGGACGATCCCCCACCACAGGAGCGCCCAGCCGCTCGGCAGCGCCCACGGCCGGGCGGCCTCGCTGAACTTGGCGAGCAGCATCATCGGGAAGCCCATCAGCAGCACCGCGGTGGCGGTCTTGCCGACATAGTGCACGGGCGGCGGGCCGTGCCCGAGGACGCGCAGGACGACGAGGCACAGGATCATGACGGCCTCGCGGGCCAGCAGCGCGATCGTGAACCACCACGGCACGACGTCCTTGAACGTCAGCGCGAACAGCGTCGCCAGGATGTACAGGCGGTCGGCGAGGGGGTCGAGCAGCTCGCCGAGGCGGCTGACCTGCTTGAGGCGGCGGGCGGCGAAGCCGTCGACCCAGTCGCTGAGCCCGCCGACGACGAGCACGCCGATCGCCCAGCCGGTCGCGTCGGTGGCGAGGAACAGGTACAGGAACAGCGGCACGCCGAGCAGGCGGGCGAAGCTGATCAGGTTCGGCACCGTGAGCACCGGACCCAAGCTCTGCCGCTGGTCCACCGTCCGCCCGCTCTCCCCGATCAGCTGTACGACGACCGGAATGCTAGCAGCACCCGATCGCGTGCTCGCGCAGGCGCGGCGGGAGGTGGGACGATCGTGCGATGGTGGAGGCTTCCGGGGTACGCATCGGCTGGGACGACCTGCCGCCGTCGGTGCACGCGGCGGTCACCGCGATCCTGGGCGGGCCGGTCGTGGAGGCCGTGTCGCAGGTCGGCGGGTTCTCGCCCGGCACCGCGGACAGGGTGCGCCTGGCCGACGGCTCGCGGGCGTTCGTCAAGGCGGTCAGCGCCGCGCACAACGAGCACAGCGTCGCCCTGCACCGCGCCGAGGCCCGGGTCACCGCGGCGCTGCCGGCGGACGTGCCGGCGCCCCGCCTGCTCGGGTTCCACGACGACGGCACCTGGGTGGCGCTCGTGTTCGCCGACGTGGAGGGCCGGCAGCCGCTCGTACCGTGGCAGCAACCGGACCTCGAGGCCGTTCTGGACGCGCTGCGGCGGCTCGCGGTGCCGGCGACGGGGCTGCCGGCGCTGCCCTCGCTGCTCGCCCACAACTTCGCCGGCTGGCGGCGGCTGGCGGCCGATCCGCCGCCGTCGCTGGATCCGTGGGCGGCGGCCAACCTGGACCTGCTCGTCGAGCTCGCCGACCGGGGGACCGCGGCCCTGGCCGGGGACCGTCTGGTGCATGTCGACATCCGCGCCGACAATCTGCTGATCCGCCCGGACGGTTCGGTGATGGTCGTCGACTGGCCGGGCGCCGCGGTGGGTGTCTCCTGGTTCGACACCCTCTCGCTGCTGCTCAATGTCCGTCTGTACGGCGGGGAGATCTCCGACGATGTGCTGGACTGCTTCTCGCCCGACCCCGGTGACGTGACCGCGGTGGTGGCGGGCCTGGCGGCGTTCTTCACCGACGGGGCCCGGCAGCCCGCGCCGCCGGGGCTGCCGACGCTGCGCCGCTTCCAGCAGGACCAGGCCGACGTCATGCTGCCCTGGCTGCGGGCCCGGCTCGACGCCGGGCTGCGCTAGCTTCCGGGCCGGCTTTCCGGTCTTGCTTTCCGGGCCGGCTTTCCGGGCCGGCTTTCTGGTCTAGCTTTCGGGGCGCTCCTCGCGGCGGCGCAGTTCCTCCTCGCGGCGGCGGAGGTCGGCCTCCCACTTGCTGAACATCTCCTCGTCGTCGCGGCGCGAGCGGGCGAGCTCGCGCAGGAACGCGGGGTCGTCGTCGGGCGCGACGGACCGGGGCCGCTCGCTCTCCGGGAAGCCGCTGCCCGGCCGCCACGTGCCGCCCGCCCGGACGGCCTGCGGGCGCCCGGCGGCGTACCAGGCGATCCACCCGACCGGGGAGAACAGCAGGATGATGAAGACCCAGGCGACCTTCGGCAGGTTACGCACCCGGTCCTCGTCGGAGGACAGGCAGTCGATGAGCGCGACGACCAGCATCACCAAGTCGATCAGGAACAGCAGTCCATAGAGGCGAATCACGCCGGACATCATGGCAGCCCCCGGCGCCGTTGTCTGTCCCCGCCGATGGGATCCTTCAACCTTGTGGAAACCGCTGACCTCGCCGCGATCATCGCCGAGCGCTGCCGCCTGACCGGCTCGTTCGTCCTGCGATCGGGGCGCACCGCGACGCACTACTTCGACAAGTACCAGTTCGAGGCCGATCCGGTCCTGCTCGACGCCGTCGGCGCCGGGCTCGCCCGGCTCGTGCCCGCCGGCACGGAGGTCCTCGCCGGGCTGGAGATGGGCGGGATCGCGGTCGTCGTCGCGCTCGCCCGGCACGCGGGGCTGCCGTGCGCGTTCGTCCGCAAGGCCGCGAAGCCCTACGGCACCGGCCGCCTCGCCGAGGGCGCCGACCTCACCGGCCGCCAGGTCCTGCTGGTCGAGGACGTCGTCACCTCGGGCGGCCAGATCGCCCTGTCGGCCGCGGCGCTGCGGTCGGCCGGGGCGATCGTCTCCGACGCCGTGTGTGTCATCGACCGTCAGGAGGGCGGGACCGAGGCGCTGGCGGCCGAGGGCATCACCCTGCACCCGCTGTTGCGTTTTTGATCTGCTGCGCTCTCGTCGCTAGATGCCGGACTCGGCGGCGATGGTGGTGTCCGTGCCGTGGCCGGTGTGGACGACCGTGTCGCCCGGGAGGGTGAGCAGGCGGGTCCGGATCGACTCCAGGATCGTCGGCTTGTCCGAAAATGATCGGCCGGTGGCGCCGGGGCCGCCCTGGAAGAGGGTGTCGCCGGTGAAGACGACGCCGAGCTCCGGCGCCGACAGGGACACGGCGCCGGGGCTGTGGCCGGGCGTGTGCAGGACCGTCAGGTCGGTGCCGGCGACCGTGATGACCTGACCGTCGGCCAGGGTCGCGGACGGTTCGAGGTCGGGGTGGCGCATGTGCCACAGCGGCAGATCCTCCGGGTGCAGCAGGATCGGCGCGCCGGTGCGCAGCGCCACCTCCGGGGCGGCGTCGATGTGGTCGTCATGGCCGTGCGTGCAGACGATCGCCAGCAACCGCCGGGAGCCGACGGCGTGCAGGATCGCGGCGGCGTCGTGGGCGGCGTCGATGACGATCGCCTCCTCGTCGTCGCCGACGATCCACACGTTGTTGTCGACGTCGAACGTCTCGCCGTCCAGCGAGAACGTGCCTTCGGTGACGATTCGTTCGATTCGCGCGGCCATACTCGTATCTTTACAGGCCCGGGAACTTCCCGTTGTCTACAGGCCCGGGAACTTCCCGTTGTCTACAGGCCCGGGAACTTCCCGTTGTCTTACAGGCCTGGGAACTTCCCGTTGCGGAAGAGGTCGACGAAGATCTGGTGGTCTGCGCGGGCGCGGGCGCCGTACTCGTGCGCGAAGTCGGCGATCGAGGCGACGAACCCTTCCTCGTCGCGGTCGATCGCGGCGACGATCGCCTCCTCGGTGGAGAAGTTCACCAGATCGTGGCTGGACTCGTCGTCGGCGACCGAGTGCATCCTGGCCGTCGCCCGGCCCAGGTACTCGACCACGCTCGTCAGGTCCGCCAGCTCGTTGACGTCGCTCCAGTCGAGGTCCGCGGCGTACGGCGACACCTCCGCGACGACCTGCCCGACGCCGCGCAGCTCCGTGTAGCCCGCCCACGAGTCCGCGTGCGCCTGCAGGGCGTGCTGCGACTCGCTCGTGCGGTGGCCCTGGTGCTTGAAGTACGCCTTGACCTTCGGGTCGGTGATCCACCGCGACACCGCCGGCGTCTGGCCCTGCTTCATGTAGATGATGACGTCGTTCTCCAGCGCCTGGGTGTGGCCCTCGAGCAGCACGTTGTAGGACGGCAGGCCGGCCGAGCCGATCCCGACGCCCTTGCGCATCACGACGTCCTTGATCGTGTACTTGGGCGACCGCGACCCGTCCCACGACGGCAGCGTGTGCAGGTACGCCGCGAACGCCGCCTCGACCTCCGCGCGGGTGTCGGCGTCCACCGCGTACACCCCGTCGCCCATCGCGAACCGGCGGTCGTAGTCCTCGATCACCGTCTGCTCGTCGAGCAGCGCGACCCGCGTGTTGAGCCGGGCCCGCTGCAGCACGTCGCGCAGCACGCCCTCGGTCGTGTCCAGGGTCAGCGAGCCGATCGCCTCCTCGCCACCGGCGGCGATCGCGCGCAGCTCCGACACGTACGTGCGGCTGTACTGCTTGACGAGATCGCTGATCACCGCGTCGGACAGGGCCTTCGCATAGCCGATGAGCGCGATGCTGGCGGCGAACCGCTTCAGGTCCCAGATGAACGGCCCGACGTACGCCTCGTCGAAGTCGTTGACGTTGAACACCAGGATGCCCTCGGAGTTCAGGTACGTGCCGAAGTTCTCGGCGTGCAGGTCGCCGTGGATCCACACCGACGAGGTCCGCTCGTCGAGGAACGGGTCGGCGACGCCGTTGAGGTCGGCGTAGTAGACACAGGCGCTGCCCCGGTAGAACGCGAACGGCGTCGCCGCCATCTTGCGGAACTTCCGGCGGAACGCGGCGGGGTCCTGGGCCATCAGCTCACCGAACTCGGTGACGAGCACGTCGACCAGCTGATCGGCGCGCTGCTGGGAGTCGTTCATTGATCAACCGTATGCACACCCGACCTCCGGCGGACACGCATTGGCGCAATCACGACAGCCTGTCGCCCTGCGCATCCGGTACGTTCGGCGGTCGGCACACCACGCACCCATCGTCTACGCTGCCGCTCTTGTGACCGCCGTGCCGATGCCCTGTGCGCGCTGCGACCTGCCCGGTTACCCCACCGGCGCCGAACTGCTCTGCGCCACCCACGGCGCCGTCCCAGACGCGGCGGCGGTCGAGTCCCTCGTCACCGCCGGCGGCACGCAGTCTCTTCCCGGCGGCGCTTCGCTGAGCCCCTTCCTCGGCGGCGCTCCACGCTCCTCCGGCGACACCCGCCCCGCGGCCGGCGGTGCCCCACCATCTCCCTCCGCCCCTCCCCCTTCTCCAGGTCTGGCTGGCGACACTTCGCTGGGGCCTGTCCCTGGCGGCGCTGGCCCGTTGCCTGGCGGCGCTGGCCCGTTGCCTGGCGGCGCTGGCCCGTTGCCTGGCGGCGCTGGCCCGTTGCCTGGCGGCGCTTCGTCTTCTCCTTCTCCGGGCGGCGTTCGGCCGCTGGCCGGCGGTGGTTCGCCGGTCGCCGGCAGTGGTTCGCCGGTCGCCGGCGGTGCTTCGCTGTGGCCTGTCGCTGGTGGCGGATCGCACTGGCCGGTCGTCACTGGTGCATTCATCGCCGCCGGCCTCGCGCACGCCGCCCTGCAGGCCTTCTCGATCTGGGCCCTCCTGCGCGCGGACGCGGCGCTCGACGACCCGGCAATCACCCCGCCTCTCGATGACGCCCTCCGGACTGCCGCCGACGCCGTGTCGCTCGCGCGGACCGGCCTCTGGTCGTACCTGGCCTGCTTCCTGCTCTGGCTCCTCCTCACCGGCGCCACCGCCACCCGTCTCGGCCTGGACCGGCGCGCCGCCCTCCGCCACTGGACGATCCTCGTGTGGCGCGTCGCCCTCGTGCCGACGCTGACGCTCGCGATCCTGAACGACCACCTGTCGCCCACCTGGCCGGCCGCCCACGCGGCGCTCGCCTTCGCCGTCTTCCACCTTCTGACGACGGCCCTCCTGCTCGCCTACACCATCGTCGTCCGCCGGCGCCTCCGGCCGTTCTTCCCGGGCCCTTCGTGACTCCTGTCGCTCGCTGGCTGCTGTACGTCGTCGCCGCCTACCTGGGCCTGCTCGGCCTCACCTACGGCATGGGCGTCGCCTCCACCTGGCACCAGCCGCCCGCGGTTGCCCTGGACGGCTTCCCCGCCCGAGTCGACGCACCGTGGCCGTGGACACCGACACTCGACTCGGCGCCCGTCACCGCGGTGCCGGTCGCGATCGGCGGCAGCACACCCGGCCTGCACAACATCCTGACCGACACCGAGGGCAGCGTGTCGTTCGTCGACGCCCGCGGCGGCCAGCACATCCTCGACGTGGCCTCCGAGGGCGCCGCAACCCCCGGCGAGTCGCTGCTCCTGTCTCCCGACGGCACCATGGTCGCGTACCCCACCGACGCCCTGGACTTCTCCCAGGACTCCTCGATTGCGGTGCGCACACTCGGCGACGGCCACATCCGCCGGCTCCCAGTCCCCGCACCGGCCGGCGGACACGCCACGCCGCTCGCCTGGTCGCCGCACCAGGACCGCCTCGCCGTATACATCGAAGGCTCCTCCATCGGCGTCCTCACGCTCGACACCGGCACGTACCGCACAGTCCTCCCCTTCCCCGCAGGCCTCGCCGCCACGCCCCGGACGCCGATCGCCGCCGCCTTCTCCTCCGACGGCGACCTCGCCGTCCAGCTCGACACCACGGTGTGCGTCAAGCAGGGCTGCTTCCCCCTCCCCGCCGGCCAACGCCTCGCAGGCAAGGGCGCCTACACGCCCGCTAACAACTCCCTCGCCGTCGTCACCGACGCAGGCCGCGACTCCACCATCACCTTCATCTCCGAAACCAACGGATCCCCCCTTCCAGGCACCATCCACCTGTACGGCGTGACCACCCTCCGCCTCATCGGCTGGTGGGCCGGCCGCGCCCTGGTCGTCGCCTTCCGCCCCGAGCCCGTGACCGACCTAGGCCCCCTCGATGACGAACGCAACTACCCCCCGACCGCCTACGCCCTGGTCCAACGCCTGTCGATCCTTGCCATCGCCCCCTCTCTGACGACGCCCCCGCCGCCCTCGCCGCAGTCCCAGCCCTCGCCGCAGCCTTCGTCACCCGCCCAGGTCACGTCCCTGCCGCCCCCTCCATCCCAAGCCTCGCCTTCGCCGCAGGTCTCGCCTCTGGCTGCGTCGCGGTTCTCGGCTCAGGCTTCGGCCTCGTCGCAGGTCTCACCTCCGACTCCGTCGCAGTTCTCGGTCCAGGCTTGGGTCTCCTCGCAGGTCTCACCTCTGGCGGCGTCGCAGCTGTTGGCTCAGGCTTCGGTCTCGTCGCAGGTCTCGCCTCTGGCTGCGTCGCAGCTGTCAGCCCAGGCTTCGGCCTCGCCGCAAACGTCGCCCCAGGCGCAAGTCGCACCCCCGTCCTCGTCGCGGTCCCAGCCCCCGTCGTACCCCGCGGCCCAGGTCCCTGCTTCGGCGTCGTCGCAGGTCTCACCTCCGACTCAGTCGCAGTTCTCGGTCCAGGCTTCGACTTCGGCGTCGCCGCAGCCCTCGGCACGGGCCGCTGTCTCGATGCAGGTTCAAGAGCTGATGGTCCTGCCCGATCAGATCCTGTCCATCGATATCGCGGATCGTGCCCTCCTCGCCGGACACACCAGCCCCGGCCGCCCGGCACCCGCCTGGCCGGCCCGCCCTGGTGTGCTCACCGCGCTGGTCGGTCTTCCCGCCGCCCCGGTCGCGTTCATCGTCTTCCTCGTCGGCGCGGTCAGGCGCGAGCTGGCTGCTGCATCCACCACTCGGTGAACTCCCGGCACTGTCCCACGGTGTCGAGCCGGATCAGCCACAGGTTGCTGAACACCCGTTTCGGATACACGGTCACGCCCTGCACAACGCTTAACTCAGACCCGACCGTCACCGGATGCCACGTGAACGTGGTCTCGCCCGGCCGGTCCCGGCGAGCCAGCCACTGCTTCACGATCGTCCCCCGCCCCCGCCACGGCTCCTCGAACGGCGCCGGGTAGTACGCGGCATCCTCGGCGAACAGCCCGCCGATCTCGGCGGGATCGTTGCTGTTCCAGGCCCTGACGTAGCCCGAAACCCAGTCGGTCACAGCCTCCAGATCCGTCATGCCCTCTTCCTACTCCTTCCCCGCGCGGCGTGCTCCGCTCATCACCGAGAGTCGACGATGTGTAGCGAATCGGTGTCTCTTCGTAGATGTTGGCACTCGCGGCTGGACGTCGATCGGTGCACCCACGACGATGGGTTCAAGCCGCTTTCGGGCGGCGCAAGCCACCGGGACGGGGGTCGGGTGTGCGCCATCAACAGCTCTGTTTCGCCTTTCCACGAACCACTTCGAGTGCCGACCGGTCACCGGCGGCCGCGGTGGCCGTCGAGCCCACCGAGGGACGCGCCCGGCCTGCTGCGACTCTCGCTGTCACTGGCCGGCGGTGGGCGCAAGACGGGCGCGCCCAGGCCCGGGCGGAGTTCGCGGAGGCCCGCCGTCACGGCCTGGCTGCCCGGCATGCGACCAAGCTCACCCGGCTCCGCAACGCCAGGCTGATCGCCGAGCTGGACCAGGCCGCCGCCCACACGCCCGAGGCAAGCAAGGCAACTGTCCACGCGCCCGAGGTGGACGAGTCCACTGTCCATGCACCCGAGGTGGACGAGTCTACTGTCCGAGCGCCCGAGGTGAACTCGGCAACTGTGCGAGCGTCGGAGGTGGACAAGTCCACTGTGCTGGCGTCGGAGGTGGACAAGTCCACTGCGCTGGCGTCGGAGGTGACGGTTGTGTCGGAGCCGCGACCCGCGTCCGCCCCTGATCGGTGCGGGGTCGAGGGGGAGCGACGGGGTGGTGCGGTCGAGAAGGAGTGTTTCGAAGGGCGGCCTGCGTCGGGCGGGCCGGGCGCTGGTAGTGGGAAGGGCAATGGCCGATCGCCGCGTCGGCTTGGCAGGGGGACGGGACCGAGGGTCTGCGGTTGGGTTCGGTGTGGGGTGGGGCAGCGGTCTGCGAGTCGGGTCGCGGCGGTAGTGGGTCGTGGCGCCGTTCAAGATCGGCAGGGGGCAGTGTCGGGCGAGGTCGGCAGGGGGCGCAGTGTCGGGCGAGGGCCGCCGGGGTGTTGTGTCGGGCGAGGTCCGCTGGGGCATTGTGGCGGGATCGTGCGGTGATGTTGCGGTGAGCCGTCTGCGGGTGTCCGCGGTGCGGGTGCGCTGTAGGTGGCGGCGGGAGCTCGGCCGCGTACGCTCTGGTCGTGGCCAGATTCCTCGACGTGCATCCCGACAATCCGCAGCCGCGGCTGCTGCAGCAGGTTGTCACGGTGTTGCGGGATGACGGGTTGATCGCGTACCCGACGGATTCCTGCTTTGCGCTGGGGTGCCAGCTGGGCAGCCGGCCGGGGCTGGAGCGGATCCGGGACATCCGGAAGCTGGATGACCGGCACCACTTCACGCTGATGTGCCGGGACTTCGCGCAGCTGGGGCAGTTCGTGCAGATCAGCAACTCGGTGTTCCGGCTGGTGAAGGGGGTGACGCCGGGCAGCTACACGTTCATCCTGCCGGCGAGCCCCGAGGTGCCGCGGCGGTTGCTGCACCCCAAGAAGCGGACCGTGGGGGTGCGCATCCCAGAGCACACGGTCACGCAGGCGCTGCTGGCGGAGCTCGGCGAGCCGCTGCTGTCCAGCACGCTGCTGCTGCCAGACCAGGACGAGCCGATGACGCAGGGATGGGAGATCAAGGAGCTGCTCGACCACCAGGTCGACGCGGTCATCGACGGCGAGTGCGGCGTCGAGCCGACGACCGTCGTGGACCTGTCCGGCGACGAGCCCGAGATCCTGCGGGTCGGCGCCGGCGATCCAAGCCGCTTCGAGTAGGTCGCGGCGGGCGAGGGCGTCGAGTCGGAGATTCTGCGGGTCGGTGCTGGCGATCCAGGCTGTCGCGGTCGGGTTGCGGTGGTGGGCGGCCGGCTGGAGGTCGGTCGGGCGATTGTCTGGCGGGCGGGTGCTGCGGGCCTGGAATAAAGGGCCCTGCGGGTAAGGGTTGCGGGCTCGGCATGGTGCCGCGGGGTGGGGTCTGGCAGTAGTGCTGCGGATGGGATTGCGGCTCTGCGATCTGGTCCAGCGGCACGTCCTTGCGGTTCTCGTGGCGTGGGGATTGCGGCCCTGGCATAAGTCCTGTGGCCCTGGGGTGGGGTCCTGCGGGCGTGGCGTGGGTGCGGCTGGGAGGGCTGGGCCTGATGGGCGCTGCGGGTGGGTGCTGGGAGTTGAGGGTTGTGGGTCTGGCTTGAGCGTTGCAAGGGGAGGGGTTGCGGGTTGCGGTTCTGGCGGTGGGGGCGGTCGGCTAGGGGTTGCGGTTCTGGCGGTGGGGGCGGTCGGTTAGGGGTTGTGGGCCTGGCGGGTGGGGCGGTCGGTGGGAGGTTGTGGGCTGGTGGGTGCTGTGGGGTGAGGGGCTGCTGGTTGCGAGCGGTGGTCGACGGATGGGGAGGGGTGTGCGGTGTTGCATCACGTTGAGGTTTGGGTGCCGGATCTGGGGCGGGCTGTGCGGAGTTGGGGGTGGTTGCTGGAGGAGCTTGGGTGGGAGGTGTACCAGGAGTGGGAGGTCGGGCGGAGTTGGCGATTCGAGCGGACGTACATCGTCTTCGAGCAGTCGCCGGGGTTGACGGGGGAGAAGCATGAGCGGTGCAGGCCTGGGGTGAACCATCTGGCGTTGTGGGTGGACAGTCGGGAGCGGGTGGAGGCGATCGTCGCCGAAGCGGGGGCGCACGGGTGGGTGTTGATGTTTCCCGAGCGGCATCCGTATGCGGGTGGGGCTGGACACTACGCGGCGTATCTCGAGGATGCGGACGGGTTTGAGGTGGAGCTCGTCAGTGGTCGGTGAACTGTCGGGGACCCGACAGTTGCGGGTGGTGGAAAGCGCTGCACGAAAAGAAGAACGGCGCTAGCGGTATTGGTCGAAAAATGGCTGACCATTTTTGGTTTATCGCCCGTTCGGCCAGGTGCGGCGGCATACTTGAACCGTTCGCAAGGATGGCGGAGTTGCCGGGCCCGCTTGCGATCAATCCCCTTTCTGAACGTCGCCGCCGCCGAATGCAGTCGGGTGGCGGTTCAACCGTGTCAATCGGCGCCGAATGCGTGATTGGAAGCAAACAAATGACCCTGCTGGAATCCATCGGATCGAATGCGCAAGGCAATGACGAGCAGGAGCAGCGCAGGCTGAGCCTGAGCACCGGTGCGGCGCGGAACCTCGCGACGACCACCAAGTCGGTGCCGCAGATGCAGGAGATCACCTCGCGGTGGCTGTTGAAGATGCTGCCCTGGGTGCAGGCGGGCGGCGGCGCGTACCGGGTCAACCGCCGGCTCAGCTACGCGGTCGGCGACGGGCGGGTCACGTTCGTCTCCACCGGCTCGCAGGTGCAGGTCATCCCGCAGGAGCTGTGCGAGCTGCCGGCGCTGCGCGGGTTCGAGGACGTCAACGCGCTGCGGAGCCTCGCGGACCGGTTCGTGCAGCAGGAGTTCGCGCCCGGGGACGTGATCGTCACCAAGGGGCAGCCGGCGGACCGGGTGTTCCTCATCGCGCACGGGAAGATCAACAAGATCGGCGCGGGGGAGTACGGCGACGAGACCGTCCTCGGGGTCATGGCCGACGGCGACTACTTCGGCGCCGAGGTGCTCACCGGCGTCGCGACGAACTGGGAGTTCACCGCCAAGGCGCTGACCAGCTGCACCGTGCTCGCGCTGTCGTGGCAGGCGATGCAGCAGCTCAACGGGCAGGCCGACGCGTTGCGCGAGCACATCCGCCGGATGCGGGACCAGCCGCAGAAGCCGCAGAACAAGCACGGCGAGGCGGCGATCGAGATGGCGTCGGGGCACGAGGGCGAGCCGGCCCTGCCGGGCACGTACGTCGACTATGAGACAAAGCCGAGGGAGTACGAGCTCAGCGTCGCGCAGACCGTCCTGCGCGTGCACACCCGCGTGGCGGACCTCTACAACAAGCCGATGGACCAGGTCGAGCAGCAGCTGCGGCTGACGATCGAGGCGCTGCGCGAGCGGCAGGAGCACGAGCTGGTCAACAACCGCGACTTCGGCCTGCTCCACAACGCGGCGTACGACCAGCGCATCTACACCCGCACCGGCCCGCCGACCCCGGACGACATGGACGAGCTGCTGTCGCTGGTGTGGAAGGAGCCGACGTTCTTCCTCGCCCACCCGCGCGCGATCGCCGCGTTCGGCCGTGAGTGCAGCCGGCGCGGCGTCTACCCCGGCAACATCGACTTCGGCGGGCACCAGGTCCCGGCGTGGCGCGGCGTGCCGATCTTCCCGAGCAATAAGATCGAGGTCAGCGACACCCGCACCACGTCCATCATGTTGATGCGCGTCGGCGAGCAGCAGCAGGGTGTCGTCGGCCTGCACCAGACCGGCATTCCCGACGAGTACGAGCCCGGCCTTTCCGTGCGTTTCATGGGCATCAGCGAGCAGGCCATCATTTCGTATCTGGTGAGCGCCTACTATTCCGCCGCGGTATTGGTGCCGGACGCGCTCGGCATTCTCGAGAATGTGGAAATCGGCCGTGAGAACTGAAACCGCGCAGGAGCAACCAAGGAGTCTCAGTACCCGCGCCGCACGTACCATTGCGACCACCACCAAATCCGTCCCGCAGATGCAGGGCGTCTCGCCCCGCTGGCTGCTGCGGATGCTCCCGTGGGTCGAGGCCGAGGGCGGCACGTACCGCGTCAACCGCAGGCTTACCTACACCGTCGGCGACGGCCGGGTCACGTTCACCAACCAGGGCGCCGACGTGAAGGTGATCCCGCAGGAGTTGCGCGAGCTGCCGGCGCTGCGCGAGTTCCCGGACGACTCGGTCCTGCACCAGATGGCCGAGCGGTTCGAGCAGCTGGAGCTCGGCCCCGACGAGACGGTTGTGACCGCCGGGCAGCCCGCCGACCGGGTGTACCTGCTGGTCAAGGGCAAGGTCCGGCAGCTCGGCGTCGGCGAGTACGGCGACGAGACCCTCCTCGGCGTGCTCACCGACGGCGACTTCTTCGGCGACGGCGTCTTCGAGGGCACGCACCACAGCTGGGGCTTCACGATCCGCACCAGCACCCCGACGACGCTGCTCGCGCTGCGCCGGCAGGAGATCGACCGGTTCAGTGACACGATCGGCGCACACATCACGAAATATCAGCAAAAAGCGGACAAAAAGCAGAACAAGCACGGCGAAGCGGCGATCGAATTGGCGGCCGGGCACGAGGGTGAGCCAGTCCTGCCGGGCACCTTCGTCGACTACGAAACCACGCCGCGCGAGTACGAGCTCAGTGTCGCCCAGACGATCCTGCGCCTCCATACGCGCGTCGCGGACCTCTACAACCAGCCGATGAACCAGTTCGAGCAGCAGCTGCGGCTGACGATCGAGGCGCTGCGCGAGCGGCAGGAGCACGAGCTGATCAACAACCGCGACTTCGGGCTGCTCCACAACGCGGACCTGAAGCAGCGTATCGCCACCCGCACCGGCCCGCCGACCCCCGACGACCTCGACGAGCTGCTCTCCAGACGGCGCAAGTCGCGGCTGCTGCTCGCCCACCCGAAGGCGATCGCCGCGTTCGGCCGGCAGTGCAACAGCCGCGGCCTGTACCCGCCGACGATCGCCATCGAGGACCGCCAGGTCCAGTCGTGGCGCGGGGTGCCGCTGCTGCCGTGCGACAAGATCCCGATCAGCGACCGGGGGACCAGCTCGATCCTGGTCCTGCGGACCGGCGCCGACGACCAGGGCGTGATCGGGCTGCGCCGCACCGGCATCCCCGACGAGGTCGAGCCGGGGCTCAACGTGCGGTTCATGGGCATCGACGAGCACGCGGTCAGCTCGTACCTCGTCAGCACGTACTACTCCGCCGCCGTGCTCGTCCCGGACGCGCTCGGCATCCTCGAACACGTCGAGATCGGAGGCTGACCGGATGGTCGCCGCCCACGTCGTCAGTCCCAGCGCCATCCAGCCCAGATCCGCGGGCGCGGTCCTCGCGCAGAGCCGGGACGCCGTCATGCCGGCGCTGCGGGCCGCCGTCGACACGTTGCCGGCGTCGATGCGGCACGTCGCGGGGTACCACTTCGGCTGGTGGGACGAGCACGGCCGGCCCGTCGAGGCGGACCCCGGCAAGGCGCTGCGGCCCGCCCTGGTGCTGCTCAGCGCTGCCGCCGTCGGCGGCGCCGGCCAGGCCGTAAGCGGCGCCGGCCAGGCCGTAGGCGGCGCCTACGGCCAGGTCGTGACGGGCGCCGTCGCCGTCGAGCTGGTGCACAACTTCTCGCTCCTGCACGACGACGTCATGGACGGCGACGCCACCCGCCGGCACCGGCCGACGGCGTGGAGCGTGTTCGGCACCAGCGCCGCGATCCTCGCCGGCGACGCGCTGCTCACCCTCGCGATGGACACGCTGCTCGCGAGCGGGCACCCGGCCGCGACCAGGGCCACCGGCATGCTCGGCGCCGCGGTACAGCGGCTCATCGACGGCCAGAGCGCGGACCTCGACTTCGAGCGCCGCGCGGACGTCGACGTCGAGGCGTGCCTGGCCATGGCGCAGGCGAAGACCGGGGCGCTGCTGGGCTCGGCGTGCGCGATCGGCGCCCTGCTCGGCGGCGGCCGGCCCGCGCAGGTGCTGCGGCTGGCGCAGTTCGGCGAGGACCTGGGCCTGGCGTTCCAGTTCGCCGACGACCTGCTCGGCATCTGGGGCGACCCGGCGACGACCGGGAAGCCGGTCCACTCGGACCTCCGCAGCCGCAAGAAGTCCCTGCCGGTGGTCGCTGCCCTGACCTCCGGCACCCCGGCCGGCCTGGAGCTCGCGGCGTTCTACACGGGTGCCAGCGCGCTGCCGGAGCCCCAGGTCGGCCGGGCCGCGACCCTCGTGGAGGCGGCCGGGGCGCGGATGTGGAGCCAGGCGCAGGCCGACCAGCTCCTCGTCCGTGCCCTCGACGCCCTCGCCGCCGCCGAGGCCGACCCGCTCGTCGAGGCGGAGCTGTGCGAGCTCGCCCGGTTCGCGACGCGGCGGGACCGGTGACGGTGGCGGCGATGCGACGGACGGTCCTGCTGGCCGCCCCGAGGTCCTTCTGCGCGGGCGTCGAGCGGGCGATCGAGGTTGTGGAGCGGGTCCTCGACGCTGCCGATCGTCCGGTGTACGTGCGGAAGCAGATCGTCCACAACCGTCACGTCGTGGCCGATCTGGAAGCCCGGGGCGCCGTCTTCGTCGAGGAGCTCGACGAGGTGCCGGACGGGGCGACCGTCGTGTTCTCCGCGCACGGCGTCGCCCCGCAGGTCAGGGCCGAGGCCGAGGCCAGGTCGCTGCGCGTGGTCGACGCGACCTGCCCGCTCGTCACCAAGGTCCACGCCGAGGCCCGCCGGTTCGCCGCCCGGGGCGACACGGTCGTGCTCGTCGGGCACGCCGGCCACGAGGAGGTCGACGGGACCCTCGGCGAGGCCCCCGAGCGGACGGTCCTCGTCGAGTCCGCCGGCGACGTCGCGCGGCTGCGGGTCGAGGATCCGTCGCGGGTGTCGTACCTGACGCAGACCACGCTCGCCGCGGACGAGGTCGGCGAGGTGGTCGACGCGCTGCGGGCACGGTTCCCGGCCTTGCGGGGGCCCGGATCCGACGACATCTGCTACGCCACGACCAACCGGCAGGAGGCGGTGGCGGCGGTCGCCCGCGACGCCGACCTGGTCCTGGTCGTCGGCTCCGCGAACTCGTCCAACTCGCTGCGCCTGGTCGAGCTGGCCCGCCGCCTCGGCACGCCGGCCCACCTCATCGACGACGCGTCGGAGATCGACCCGGCGTGGCTGGCCGGAGCCCGCGTCATCGGCCTGTCCGCGGGCGCCTCGGCCCCGCCGCACCTGGTCGACGAGGTCATCGCCGCCCTGCGTGCCCTCGGCCCGCTGACCGTCGAGGAGCGCCGCGTCGCCGTGGAGCAGCTGCAGTTCTCCCTCCCGTCGACGGTCCGCTCATGAACCGGCGGACGGCGGCCCGCACCGCCGCGGGCGAGGACCCGCAGCGGCGGACGGCGGCCGAGGGCCAGGGTCAGCGGCGGTGGACGTCGGCCGAGGGCCAGGGTCAGCGGCGGCGGCGGAACAGGCGGGTCATCGCCACGGCGGCGATCATGAACCCGGCGGCGACGGGGATGAACCGCTTGCCGACCGGTGACGACGCCGAGGCCGGGACGGCGACGGGCTCGGCGGGACGCACGTTGGACCGGTGGGCCGGCGTCGACGGCGGCGGGGGTAGGGACGCCGGTCGGGGCGAGGACGCCGGCGGGGCCGGGGTCGCCTTGCGCACCTGGGGCCGCGGCGGCGCCGTCGTCACCACCGGGGGCGGCGCCTCCGCGACCACGGCCGGCGGCGCCGTCGTCACCACCGGCGCCGGCACCTCAGCGATCGCGGGGGACGGCGTGGGCGACGGCACCACCGGATCCGGCTCTCCGGCGATGGCAGGGAGCGGCGGGGCCGGGCACGCCGTGGCGTCCGACGACGCGACCGAGCCGAGGTCCGCGAGCTTCACCGCCCGCGACGGGTCCGACAGCGGGATCCGGAACAGGGCGCTGCCACCCGGCGCGTGCCCCGTCCCCGGACCCGCGCCCGGGCCGGACGCCTGGTTGAACAGCGCGGTCAGCGTGCCGTCCGGGTGCAGGGCCACGCCGCCGTACGCGGACCGGCCCGGCAGCACCGCCGGCAGCGGCGTGAACGACACGCGCGAGCCCAGCCGCACGAGCTGCGCCCGGCCGCCGCGGGCCGCGACCGTGAGCAGGTCACCGCTGGACGGCTCGACCGTCCAGTCCCCGGCGTACGGCAGCGACGGCAGCGGACGCGACGGCAGCAGCCGGGGCGCGCCCGGCGAGACCTGCACGGACCGCACCGAGGACGCCGTCCCGACCAGCAGCCGGACGCCACCGCCAGCGGCGACGACCGTGCCGCCGTACGCGTCGGCGAGCGGGTATCCGGACGCGCGCCGGGTGCCGGGGACCGCGCCCAGGTCGGTGACGCGGCCGTCGCCGCCGATGCGGACCACGTGCGGGCCGGCGCGCAGCTTCCGCCCGGCGCGGGCCGTGGCGAGCGCGAAGAGTGTGCCGTCGCCGGCGCAGCCGATGGCGTTGACCGCGTACCCGAGCGGCGTGCGGGCCACGGTGCCGCCGGCGGTGACCCGGTGCAGCGTCGAACCGGCGTCGCCGGGCCCCCGCGACACCCACACGAGCCCCTCGGGCAGCGCGGCCGCGGGTGCACCGACCGCCGGAGGCGCCGGCAGTGCGGCCCAGCACGTCAGGAGCGCGGCGCCGGCCGTACACCAGCGGAAACGACGCATCGCAACCTTCTCCTCAAATGCCGTGAAACGCAAAAATCACCCTAGCCGAGGGAGGGGTCGGTGAACGCCGAGATCCTCATCGGCGGCCTGATCGTCACGGTCGTCGCGGTGGCCGTCGCGCTCGCCGCAGGCCTTGCGGTGCAACGGTTCGTGCCGGTCGAGGACCGGCAGGAGAACAACGACGTGGCCGGCATCGCATTCGCGATCATCGGTGTCCTGTACGCCATCCTCATGACGTTCGTGATCGTGAGCGTCTGGGAGGCGGGCGACGGCGCGCAGGACAGCAGCCGCGCCGAGGCCCGCGCCGTCGTCGACCTCAACCACTACGCCGACACGCTGCCCGCCGCCGAAGCCGCCGCGATGCGGGAGCTGACCGGGGAGTACATCCACATCGTCGAGCAGCAGGAGTGGCCGGCGATGGCGGGCGGGCAGCCGGTCGGCAGGGCGGGCAGCGCCGTGATCTCCAAGCTGTGGAAGTGCGTCGACGCGCCGCTGCCCGACGGCGCCGACGCCGCCGCGAACCGGCAGTCCGAGGCCCGCGCCGACCTGCGCGCCCTCACCCTCAACCGGGACGCCCGCCTCGCCGCCGCCGACGCCGGCCTGCCGAAGGTCATGTGGCTCGCCCTGATCGTCGGCGACGTGCTCACCCTCGCCAACGCCCTGATGTTCGGGGTCAAGGGCAGCGGCGAGTACCTCACGATCATCGCCCTGCTCGCCGCCATGTCGGCGCTGATGCTCTTCGCGGTCTACGAGCTGGAGTTCCCGTTCCAGCGCGGGGAGAGCGTCACCGTCGACGTGTTCACCGATGTCGTCGACGACGGCACAGCACGATAGGACAACAGTGAGCCCGTTTACGCTTCCCGACTTCTACCAGCCGTACCCGGCCCGCCTGAACCCGAACCTGGAGGGCGCCCGCACGCACACCAAGGCGTGGGCGCGCGAGATGGGCATGGTGGAGGGCTCCGGCATCTGGGACGAGCGCGACCTGGACGACCACGACTACGCGCTGCTGTGCGCCTACACGCACCCGGAGGCGTCCGCGGCCGCGCTCGACCTGGTCACCGACTGGTACGTGTGGGTGTTCTTCTTCGACGACCACTTCCTCGACGTCTTCAAGCGCACCCAGGACATGCGCGGGGCGGAGGCCTACCTTTCGCGGTTGCGCTCCTTCATGCCGCTGCACGGCCCGATCACCGACGAGCCCACCAACCCCGTCGAGAAGGGGTTGAAGGAGCTGTGGGAGCGCACCGTGCCGGCGATGTCCGCCGACTGGCGGGAGCGCTTCGTGCACAGCACCCGAAACCTGCTCGACGAGTCGCTGTGGGAGCTGGCGAACATCAACGCCGGCCGCGTCTCCAACCCCATCGAGTACATCGAGATGCGTCGCAAGGTCGGTGGCGCGCCCTGGTCGGCGAATCTCGTCGAGTTCGCCGCGGGCGCGGAGATCCCGGCGCGCGTCGCGCACAGCCGGCCGCTGCGGGTCCTCAAGGACACCTTCGCCGACGGGGTGCACCTGCGCAACGACCTCTTCTCGTACGAGCGCGAAACGCAGCAGGAGGGTGAGCTGGCCAACTGCGTGCTGGTCCTGGAGCGCTTCCTCGGCTACCCGCCGCAGGAGGCCGCCGACGCCGTGAACAGCATCCTGACGTCGCGCCTGCAGCAGTTCGAGCACACGGTGCTGACCGAGCTGGAGCCGCTCTTCGCCGAGCACACCCTGGACCCGGTCGAGCGGCTGCGGGTCCTCAAGTACGCCCAGGGGCTGCAGGACTGGCAGGCGGGCGGGCACGAGTGGCACCTGCGCTCCAGCCGGTACATGAACGCCGACGTCCGGCCGGCGGGGCAGTTCACGCTGGGCGGGCCGATGGGGATCGGCACGTCCGCGGCGCGGCTGGGCCTGTCCGCGCGGGCCCGTCAGCACGACGTCCGCCCGGCCCGCACCACCGGCCCGCTGCCGGTGCCCGAGCTGTACATGCCGTACGCCTCGCGGCAGAACGGGCACCTGGAGTCGGCCCGTCGCAGCGTCATCGAGTGGTCCCGCGCGATGGGCTTCTTCGATGCGGTGCCGCGGCCGGGTTCCTCGTCGTCGGTGTGGACGGAGCGGAAGCTGGCCGGCTACGACTTCGCGGTCTGCGCCGGCGCGCTCAACCCCGACGGCACCGCGGCGGAGCTGGAGCTGGGCACCCAGTGGCTCAGCTGGGGCACGTACGGCGACGACTGGTTCCCGCAGGTCTACGGCCCCACCGGCGACCTGACCGAGGCCCGCGCCATGGTGGCCCGACTGAAGTCCCTCATGCCTCTGGATCTGGTTTCCGCGTCGGTACCGGTGAGCCCGCTCGAACGGGGCCTCGCCGACCTGTGGCCCCGGACGGCAGGCCCCATGGGCGCCGCGCACCGGGAGGAGTTCCGCGCGGCCGTGGACGTCATGCTGGACAGCTGGGTGTGGGAGCTGCAGAACCAGCGCGAGCGGCGCATCCCCGACCCTGTCGACTACATCGAGATGCGTCGGCGCACGTTCGGCTCCGACCTGACGATGAGCCTGGCCCGCTTCCGCCAGGGCCGCCAGGTCCCGCCGGACGTCTACGGCACCCGCCCGATCCAGAACCTCGAGGCCGCCGCCAGCGACTACGCCTGCTTCGTCAACGACCTGTTCTCGTACCAGAAGGAGATCGAGTTCGAGGGCGAGCTGCACAACATGGTCCTCGTCGTCGAGAACTTCCTCGACATCTCCCGCGACCAGGCCGCGCTCGTCGTCCGCGACCTGATGACGGCCCGCATGCAGCAGTTCGAGCGGATCGTCGCGGTCGAGCTGCCCGCCCTCTACGAGCACCTCCGCCTCCCCGAGGCGGCCCGCGCCGGCATCGACACCTACGTCGTCCAGCTGCAGAACTGGATGTCGGGCATCATCGCCTGGCACGAGGCCACCGACCGCTACCCCGAGTCCGCCCTGCTGCGCACCGAGGACCCGGCCTCGGTGCTGGCGACCACCATCCGCATCCCCACCGCCCCGAAGGGCTTCTCCTTCCAGCGCCCCGTTGCGACCACCGGAGGATCGGCCTAGGTTCGTGCTGAGCGGCGGCAGGGTCGGATCCGATCCGGCCCTGCCACCAGGAGCTGACCGACCCCGCCATCACCCGCTGCGCCGGGTGACCGGGCGGACCGGGCGGCGGTGGCGAAACCCGGGTGACACGTCCGGGACACTGGGGGGCATGACACCGGAGAATGTGCTGCTGGCGGGGATCGTGGGCTCGACCGCGTACGGGCTGGCGGGGCCGGGGTCCGATGTGGACCGGCTCGGGGTGTTCGCGGCGCCGACGGTGGCGTTTCACGGGCTGCACCAGCCGGTCGAGTCGGTGGTGTCGACGCACCCTGACGTGACGCTGCACGAGGCCCGCAAGTACTGCAGCCTGGCGCTCGGCGGCAACCCGACGGTGTCGGAGCTCATGTGGCTGCCGCAGGAGCTGTACGAGACGCGCACGCCGCTCGGAGACGAGCTCATCGAGATCCGGGCGTCGTTCCTGTCGTCGAAGCGGATCCGGGACGCGTACCTCGGCTACGCGACGCAGCAGTTCCGGAAGCTGGAGTCGCGCGGCGACGGGTCGTTCTCGTCCGAGACGCGGCACCGGACCGCGAAGCACGCCCGGCACCTGCTGCGGCTGTGCTGGCAGGGGTACACCGCGTACACGACCGGCGTGATCCACATCCGGCTGGAGGAGCCGCAGCGGTTCCTCGACTTCGGGGAGCGGGTCGCGGGCGGTGACGTGGACGCCGCGCGCACGATGCTCGCCGACTACGAGGCGAAGTTCGACGCGACGCCCGGCGTGCTGCCGGCGACGCCGGACGAGCGGGTCGCCGAGGACTGGCTGCTGCGCGTCCGGGCCGCGTTCCTGCCTCAGAGGTCGTGAGCGCGGAGCAGGGCGCGCAGGCCGAGCGCCGTCCGTAACGCGTCGCCCTCCGGCGTGTCGGCGATGTCGTCGACGACGCACGCCGTGCCGACGAAATCCGCACCGACCTCGAGCACCATGTCCCGGGTCGCCTCGGCCTGCGTGCCGCTCTCCACCCAGTCGTCCACGCAGAGCACCCGGTCACCCGGCCGGACCAGGCCGCGGCGGAAGCTCATGACACCGCCGCCGCCATGGTACGAACCGGGCAGCGCTCGACGCACGAAGCCCGGATCGGGGCCGGACGCCGCCCGGTCGTTCTTGCGCACCTCGACGAGCCCGACGCCGAGGTGCGCCGCGACGAGCGCGCCGAGCAGGCTGCCCCGCGAGACGGGCCCGGCGACCAGCGTCGGCGACCCGGGCACGAGCCCCGCGACGGCGGCGGGCAGGTCCCGCAGCACCACCGGGTCCCGCCACCACTCCGTCACGTCTGCCCAGGCCACATCCGAGTACGGCGCGCGCCGCCAGTGGAAGCCGACCTGCAGCCGGCCCACGAGATCAACCACGCGGCTACCGTACGGCAGCGACCGCCGCGTCAGGTCCGCCGCGCCACAGCGTGCCCGACTCGGTGAAACCGGCGTCGCGCAGGGCCTCGAGGTGCCAGCTGACCGGCGGCAGGAACTCCGCGCTCGCGCCCTTGGGGTGGATGACGGCCCGGTCCGCCGCCAGCGGGCCGAGCACCGGGTCGGCGGCGGCGAGGTCCCACCACGCGGACCAGGTCGGAGCGGCGCCGGCGGCGTACCTGGCGTCCCGCCGCGCGTCGGCGGAGGTGACCAGCTGCTTGGTGAGGCCGGGCAGCTGCGGGTCCGGCATGTGGTCGGCGTTGACGAGCAGGCCGCCGGGGCGCAGGACGGTCCGGATCTCGCTGTACAGCACGCGCAGCCGCTCGGCCGGCAGCCAGTGCAGGGCCGTCGCGGCGAGCACGGCGTCGTATCCGGCGTGTGGCAGCGCGCCGGTCCAGGCCGGGTCGCGCAGGTCGGCGGTCACGATCTGGGCCCGGTCGCGCAGTGACGCCCGGGCGATGCACAGCAGCACGGGATCGACGTCGAGCAGGGTGACCTGGGCGCCGGGCAGGCGGCGCAGCACCCGGAGCGTGATCGATCCCGTGCCGCCGGCCAGGTCCAGCACCCGGGGCGGATCCTCGGTGACCGCTTCCACGGCGTCGATCATCGCGGCGATGCGGTGCTCCCGGTCCGGCATGAACGCGGACTGCTGCAGGTCCCAGCTTTCCTGCCACGCACCGGGGTCGGCGACGTAAGGAGTCATACTCTTCACGCTAGTTACCGGACGGATCGATGTCCAGCGTTACCCGGCGACCGTGCTCAGCGCCCGCTCCGGCTCCGCCGGCGTGTGCATCCGCCGGTCCACGGCGAACACCAGCCCCGCGGCGGCCGTCGCCGCGACCGCGAGCACCAGCCAGAACGGGACGGGGGTGCTGAGCAGGTACACCGCGACCGGCGGCCCGATCGTGTTGCCGACCTGGAACGTCGCCCACGCGGCGCCGGTGGCCCGGCCCAGGGTGCCGGGGGGTGCCAGCCGCTCCACGAGCGTGTAGAACGCCGGGCTGTAGGCGCACTCGCCGAGCGCGAACGTGACCATCATGACGACGAGCAGCGCGGTCCTGGCCCCACCGCCCACGGCGCCCGCGGCGTAGCCGAGCAGCCACGCGCCGGCCCACGCGAGGCTCATCGCGATCAGCGCACGGGTCTTGTGCACCCGCTCCACCCAGCGGGACACCGGCAGCTGCCCGGCCAGCACGACGAACGTGCCGACGGCGTACAGCACGCCGACCAGCGTCGTGGAGCCGCCCAGGTCGGTGCGCACGGCGAGCGGCACGCCGCTCTCCAGCTGCGCCATCCCGAACGTCACCAGCAGCAGCTGCGCGACCAGCAGCAGCACGTAGCTGCGCCCGGGCCGGAACCGGGCCAGGGTCTTGCGCTGGGACCCGACCGCGTCGGCGTCCTCCGGCAGTGGGACGAACACGGCGATCACCACGGCGTACAGCGCGCAGCTGACGCCGTCGGCGGCGAACAGCCACCGGTAGGTGGCGTCGGTCGCGCCACCCAGCAGCAGGCCGCCGAGCCCGCCGCCGACGCCCAGGCCGACGTTGAGCAGCAGGTACCGCATCGACATCGTGCGGACCTTGACCTCCTCGCTGCCGCTGAGCCTGGCGATGATCGGGACCACGGCCGGCAGGAACAGGCCGGTGCCGACGCCGATGACGAGCAGCGCCGCCAGCTGGGCGGCGTAGCCGCGCCCGGCCGCCAGCAGCAGCCACCCCGCCGTCTGCACCAGCAGCGCACCGACTGCCACCGCCCTGGGCGAGCGCCGGTCGACGAGCGCACCGCCGTACACGGACATCGGCACCGCGGCGCCGGCGAGCACGAGCAGCAGCACCGCCGTCTCGCCCGCCGGCAGCCCCTGGAACTGGTGCAGGTAGATCGCCAGGAAGGGGTAGCAGAGCCCGGTGCCGACGGCCGACAGCCCGTATCCGCCGACGAACCACCACGCGGGGCGGCTGAGCCGCCGGTCCGCGCGGCCGGGTCGAGCCTTGCCCATGCCAGCTCCTTCGCTGCTCGTCTCTGCTGCTCGTCTGGGCCGCTTTTCAGCCGGTGCCCCGGACGTGCCGCACCATGTGGTCGAGACGGTCGAGGACCTCCGACTCGGTCGCGCCCTCCACCGTGACGGCGGCGACGGCGTCGCTCCACCGGGTCGGCGCCGGCAGCACGTCGCCCGGGCGCCGCAGGTACGCCAGGTCGACCAGCCACGGCACGTCCGGCGCCGCGGGGGTCGCCTCCAGCACGCCGCCGGGCTGGTAGACCATCACGTAACCGATCAGCGGCACCGGGTCCGCCGACGGGTCCTTCGCCGGGACCGGCAGGGCGTCGCCCAGCTGCGCCATGACGGCGGCCTCGTCGAGGTCGACGCCCGTCTGGTGCAGGAAGCCGGGGATGATGCCGCCGCCGCCCGGACGGCCCGCGATCTCGCAGAACACCACCTCGCCGGCGCGGTCGAGGAACATCTCGTGGTGGGTGACCCCGCTGAACCACGGGAGACACTTCAGCACCGCGGCGTTGAACGCCAGCAGCGCCTCCCGGTCCGGCCCGGGCCCGATGTTGTGGTCCCGGCAGGGCGCCGCGTCGTGAAAGCTGGTGGTCGGGTCGACCGTCCTGGACACCGTGGCGACGACGGGCTCGCCGTCCCGCACGACGCTGTCCACATGGTGGAGATTACCATCGATGAACTCCTCGACCTCGTAGTTCGCCCGATCGAGGCCCGGGTTGGCGTCCAGCACCGGCCGCAGCTGCTCGATCCGGTCGAGGAAGAACACCCCGGTCGACGCCATCCCCTCCGTCGGCTTGAGCACCACCCGGCCGTGCCGTTCGAGCAGCGTGGCGACGGCCTCTGGGCTGAAGGGCTCGTGCCGCGGCACCCTGACGCCGAGCCCGCCCAGGTGCTCCTTCATCCGCAGCTTGTTGCGCACCAGCAGGGTGCGCTCCTCGCTCAGCCCGGGGATCCCGAGCCGGTCGCGGAGCCGGGCGGCGGGCAGCAGCAGCCGCTCGGAGATGGCGACGACGAGGTCCAGGGGGCGGTGGCGGTGCACCATCTCCCCGGCCTTGAGCATGAGCGGCACGTCGTCGAGGTCGATGCCGATCACCGCGTCGATCTCGGCGCCGGACACCTCGCCGACCTTGGCGCGGTCGGTCAGGACCGTCACCGCGAACCGGTCGGCGGGCATGAACGGCGAGCCGTCGCGGCGGCGGTAGTGGCTGTAGCCGATCCGGTCGATCAGCAGCACCCGCCGGCGGTCGTCTGCGGACATGGTCTTCTCCTTGCCTGGGAAGGGTTTCAGCCGACCGCGGTCGGGGCGGCCGTCCGGTCCTGGCCGCTGCGGGCCGCGTACTCCTGGTACCGGGCGCCCAGCTCCAGCGCGTGGTCGGCGCAGTCCGCCAGCCGCATGGTGCGGCAGTCGTACCCGAGCGACTCCCGCATGATCCCGGCCGACTCCTCGGTGAACTCCACCGTGCCGTCGGGGCGGATCCGGTCGATGCCGTCGCGGCGCTGCCCGGCCTCGTTCACCGCGACGGCGTCGCCGAGACCGACCGACGCGGGCAGGTCGAGGACGACCGCGCCGTGGCCGATGCGCACCGGATATCCGCCCGGCAGCCCGCCGACCCCCGGCGCGTGGGCCTGCGCGGCGTCGCCGTGCAGCAGCGGCCGCAGCACGCTGAGCGCCGACGCGGCCGTCATCAGCTGCCCGGCCATCCCGCCGAGCCGGCGGTGGCTGCTGGTCAGCGGCAGGAACAGCGTGCCGGCGTCGACGTCGGCGGTGCGGTCCGCACCCTTGACGGTCACCTGCAGCCGGAACGTGTCTGGTTCGGCGTCGCCGGTACGGGAGACGTGATGGCTCACGTAGTGGTGCGCCACGAACCGCACGCCGACGTCGCGCACGGGCACGCCGAGCCGCTCGGCGGCGATCAGCCGCAGCGCCGGCACGTTGTTGGCCACGTTCCCGATGCCGGCGTCGGGCGCCAGCCCGGCCGTGTGCAGGACCGGGTGGACGGCGTCGGGGTACGCGGCGTTGACCACGACGGGCCTGACCCCGGACCGGCGCACGGCCGTCATCAGCCGAAGCGCCGGCGTCAGGTGCATCGGCAGCCAGGGGCCGAAGTTCGCCCGGTACAGGCGCTGGAACGCCGCGGGCGGCAGGGTGCCGATGACCCACCACGACTGCAGGCTCGCCGTGTTGAAGATGACGTCGGGGCGCAGCGCGGCGATGGTCTCGGCGGTGGCGTCGACGTCGTCGAGGTCCACCCTGCGGCCGTCGACGACGGGCTGCCGGCCGACCTGCAGCGCGGCCAGCCGGGCGAGGTTGACCTTGCCGCGGACCTCTGCGTCACGACGGCCGCCGAGCGTGACGGCGACCGGCCGGAGGTCGCGGGCCAGCTGGTACAGGACCTGACCGGCGAGGTCGCCGGCACCGACGATCAGCAGGCGGGGCATCGGCTCCGTCACCGGGCACCTCCGGTCTCGCCGAGTCCCGTTCCGGCGGGTGCTGTCCCGGCGGGTTCTGGTCGGGCGGGTTCTGGTCGGGCGGGTGTGGACACCAGTCGTGGCAGCTGCCGCATGTCGTCGAACGTCGGCACGCCTTCCGCGGCGAGCAGGTCCGCGTACGGCCCGTCCGCGTACCCGAGCGTGCGCATGCCGGCGGCGAGCCCGGCCCGCACACCGACGAGGCTGTCCTCGACCACCACGCACGCCGCGGGCGCCACCCCGAACACCGCGGCCGTGTGCAGGAACAGGCCCGGGTCCGGCTTCCAGCTGCCCACCTCGTACGCGGAGAAGGCCCGCCCGGCGAACCGCGCCCACAGCCCGGTGGCGCGCAGCCGCTGCTCGATGATCGCCGCCGGGCTGCTCGACGCGACGCACATCGGCAGGTCGATGCGTTCGAGCGCGTCGGCGACCCCGTCGACGGGGCGCATGCTCTCCCGGGTCAGTTCTTCGCAGCGCGCCCGTACCGCGGCCACGAACCCGTCCTCGACGGGGGCGCCGATCAGGCCTTCGACGAAGGTGACGCAGTCGGCCATCTTCTTGCCGCGGAACTCGACCTCCGCCTCCTGGAGCGTCAGCGCCGCCCCGGCCCGGCACGCCAGCTCCCACAGCGCCCGCGACTCCGCGCCCTGGCTCTCCACGAGGACCCCGTCGAGGTCGAGGACGAGCAGCTCGGCGGCGGTCATGCCACGTCCCGCAGGGTCGCGACGATCTCCCACCGGCGCAGCAGGTCCGCGTCGTGGTACGCCAGGAACTGCTCGAACATCCCGATGTAATCGGCGCCGTCCTCGTCGCCCATCTCCGCGCGCAACGCCGCCTCCCGTTCGCGGAGCCGGCCGAGGTACGCCCGGAAGTACAGGCCGTCGATGTCGGTGCGGTCGGCGGTCGCGACGGTGAACCCGGCCTTCTCCAGGACGCCCTCCCAGTCGGCGTGCGGCAGGAACAGGCCCGGCTGCAGGTCCACCTCGCGGTCCCGGTCGGACCGGTCGGCGAGGATCCGGGTGAGCAGCAGCACCGCACTGCCGGAGCCGCGGAGGACCCGCCGCCACCGCGGCACCGCGGTCTCGGGGGCCGACCAGTACCCGGAGCCGAACGCCAGCACCGCGTCGAACTCGTCGCCGAACCCGCTCAGCTCGCCCAGGTCCCCGACGACGAACGTGGTCCGTGGGCCGCCGGGGTGCCCCGCGGCCCGTTCGGTGGCCACCTCGACCGCCGCCGGGCTCAGGTCGACGCCGACCACCTCGCAGCCGGTGGCCGCGGCCAGGGCGAGGCTGAGCCCGCCGGTGCCGCAGCCCGCGTCGAGCACGCGGGAGCCCGGCCCGAGCCCGAGGCGCTCCGCCAGGGCCCGCACGTAGTGCGGGGTGACGTTGCTGTGCTGCCCGACGAAGCCCGGCCCGAGCACGGCCGCCCGCGCCTCGTCCATGGCCCGCACGCGTTGCAGCCGGTCCCAGCCCGCGGCCACCTCCTCCAGCGTCTCGTCCCGCCCCGGGTCGCGCAGCCGCACCCGCAGGTGGTCGCAGGCGGCGACCAGGTTGGCGCGCAGCTCCTCGCGGTCGCCGGCCTGGGCGATGACGGTCGCGACCCGCTGGCTCATGAAGTCCTCGGGCGGGAGCTTCACCCGGTCGCCGGCGCCGAGCAGCACCGCGACCTGGACGACGCCGGGCACGGCGAGCGCGGCGCCGTAGCCGGTGACCTCGTCGATCTCACCGGCGGTCCGGGCGAAGGCGGACCGGACCCCGGCGACGATGCCGGAAGGGGCGCCGGCGGGGGCCATCGGGCTCCCCGTCGCGACGCGGACGATGTCGGCGCAGTAGTCCACGCCGGTGGCGAGCGGCACCAGGTGCGAGGCGATCATGCCGCCGCCGGCCCGCCCGGCGATCTCCACGAGGCGGGCGCGGCCCCGGCCGTCGACCTTGCACTCCAGGTGGAACGCGCAGTCGTCCATCCCGAACGCGGCCACGACCGCCCGGGTCAGCTCGCCGACCGAGGCCAGCGCGGCCGGGCCCAGCGCGCTGGGCTGCACGTGCTCGACCTCGATGTGGTGCGGCGCGGTCGTGACCTTGTCGGTGACCGCGACGAGGCGGACCTCCCCGTGCTGGACCAGGCCCTCGACGCTGTGCTCGGTGCCGTCGAGGCACTCCTCGTACAGCCAGCGGCGCTCGGTCCCGGCGAACATCGGGTCTCCCGACCCGGTGGTGTACCGCCGCAAGACGTCCCACGCCCGGCGGGCGCCGGCCTCGTCGGCGACCTCGAAGATGCCCTTGCTGCCGGATCCGGTCAGCGGCTTGAGCACCGCCGGGAAGCCGATGCGCGCGATCGCCCCGGCGAGGCTCTCCTCGCCGTCGACCAGCTGGAACGCGGGAATGAGGTCGGGCCGGTCGGCGAGGGCCCGCCGCCCGGCGTGCTTGTCCCGCACCAGGCGGGCCGCGCTGTCCCGCAACCCGGGCAGGCCGTGGTCCTCCGCGATCCGCGCGACCAGCCGCACGTCCCGGTCCGACCAGGTCACGACGCCGCGCACGGCCGCCCGCTGGACGAGCGCCGCGGCCGCCCGCCGGGCCGCCGGCACGTCGAACGTGTCCACCAGCTCGACGTCGTCGACCAGCGACATCACCGTGCCGCGCGGGATCCGGTCGGCGAGCAGCGCCACCCGCAGCCCGGCCCGCCGGGCCGCGAGCAGCACCGCGTTGGCTTCGAGCTGGTACGGCCTGAGATTGACGAACATCACGCTGGATGTCACTGCGGGACCGCCTTTGCATCGGATGGCGTCGGGGCGTCCGGGTAGCCGCCCAGGGAGGGGTTGTCCATCAGGAACCGCACCGCGGCCTCGGCCGGCGGGCGCAGGCCGGTGTACCGCCCCGGCCGCCAGCACGCCTCGCCGGACGTGGTGTGGACGTCCGGGTCGCCGGCGAGCCCGAGCGCGGCCCAGAGCCGTCCCGCCCAGCCCGGTGCC
This sequence comes from Dactylosporangium sp. NPDC050588, assembly GCF_040654975.1. Classification (NCBI taxonomy): domain Bacteria; kingdom Bacillati; phylum Actinomycetota; class Actinomycetes; order Micromonosporales; family Micromonosporaceae; genus Dactylosporangium; species Dactylosporangium sp. NPDC050588. The sequence goes on from NZ_JBFAJA010000019.1 coordinate 93,129, forward strand.
AGCGGTGCGGCGAGGACCGCGAGCGTCCACAGCTGCGACCAGGCGGTGCCCGGGTCGTGCGGTCGCCCACCGGTGCCGCCGCCGGACGCCGCCAGCCGGTCGACCCAGTCGCCGAGCACACCCACCGCCGCGGCCGGGTCGGTGACCGGCAGGCGCAGGCAACGGTCCTGGGCGGCGAGCGCCTCGACGGCACCCGGCGTCTCCGCGGGGGTCGCCGGCGGTCCCTCGACCAGCGCGGCCGAGCGGTCCGCCACGACCCGGTCGAGCCGCTCCGCCCACCCGGCGGCGAACGGGGCGAACGTGTCGCAGCGGAAGTCCTGGCTCTTCGTCAGCGGGCTGAGGCTCGCCAGGTACAGCCGGGCACAGTCGACGTCGAGCCCGGCCGCGACGTAGTCGCCGACCCAGATCGTGTGCCGCCGGGACGTGGAGAACTTCGCCCCGTGCAGGTCCAGGAACTGGTTGAACAGGAAGAAGTCGAACGGCCGGAAGTCCAGCCCGCGGGTCGTCAGCCCGAGCAGCACCAGCCACGGCATGACGGCGTCCAGCCCGCCGGCGGCCACCGTGATCACGTCGGAGCCCGCCGACATCGGATTCGGCACCCCGTGCCGGCTGGCCGCGAAGTCACCGATCACCTTGCTCGCCGCGACGAGGCCGGTGCCGTAGCTGTAGTGCACGGACCCGTGATCCGGGCCGGCGAGGGGCCACGGCACGCCCCAGCCGATCGGGTACGTCAGCCGGATGCCTGCCGGGTTCCACCGCTGGTACTCCTCCACGATCGGCAGGTACGTGTCGACCTGGCCGATCCGCTCGGCGCACCGCTCGGCCCGCATCCCGGCCGCCGGGGCGGCGAACGCGCTGGTGACGGTGACGGCCGAAAGCGTCGCCCCCTGGCCCGGCCGCAGGCCCGGCACCGCTCGCGGCGCGGGCTCGCGCAGGTCCGCCGGGCCGAACCAGGTCCCGCACTCCTCGCACGAGTTGCCGGTGGCCGGCGCCGCGCACTTCGGGCACTTCCCGCTCAGCCAGCAGCCGACGAGCGGGCGCCCGGCGGCGGCGTCGAACCACAGCCGCTCCGCCCGCAACCGCAGCCGTCCCTCGGCGTCCAGGGCATGGACCAGCGCGTCGCTGTAGCGCCGGTGCTCGGCACGGTGCGGCGCCGCGTGTACGTCGAGGTAGTCGTCCTGCACGACACCGAAGTCGGCCAGTGCCGCGGTGATCCGGCCCTGGTAGTCGCCGGCCACGACCATCGGGTCGCGCCCTTCCTTCGCCGCGGTGAAGAGGATGTTCGACTCCCACGAGTCGGACGTGCCGACCGCGAGCGCGTCGTGCCCGCGCGAGCGCAGGTACCGTCGCAGCACATCACCTCGCAGGAACGGCCCCGCGATGTGCCCGAGGTGCAGCGGCCCGTTCGGCGTCGGATACCCGGCCAGCACCAGGTGCCGCGACCGGCTCGCGTACTGGCGGCGCAGCTCACCGAACATCCCGAACCCCCACAACGATCCCGGCCGCGCCACCGCCCACCGCTCCGACGCCCACCTCGCCGATGCCCACCGCGACTGTGGCGGCCGAAGCGACCGGGGGCGGCACAACAAACCCCGCCGCAGCGCCGGTCGAGGGGACGGGTGACTGCGCGGTGGCGGCCGGCACGGCGGGAGTGACCGGCAGGCTTGCTCCCGGTGCGGCGGTGGTTGGCCCGACGGCCGCTGCGACGGGCGACTGAGTGATGGCGGCCGGCGCGATGGGTGTGGCCGGCAGGCTTGCTCCCGGTGCGGTAGTGGTTGGCCTGACGGTTGCTGCGACGGGCGACTGAGTGATGGCGGCCGGCGCGATGGGTGTGGCCGGCAGGCTTGCTCCCGGTGCGGTAGTGGTTGGCCTGACGGTTGCTGCGACGGGCGACTGAGTGATGGCGGCCGGCGCGATGGGTGTGGCCGGCAGGCTTGCTCCCCATGTGGCGGTGGTTGGCCCGACGGGCGTCTGTGTGGTGGCGGGTGTGGCCGGCAGGCTTGCTTCCGGTGCGGCAGTGGTTGGCCCGACGGTTGCTGCGACGGGCGTCAGTGTGGTGGCGGCCGGCACGGCGGGTGTGGCCGGCAGGCTTGCTCCCCGTGTGGCGGTGGTTGGCCCGACGGGTGTCTGTGTGGTGGCGGCCGGCACGGTGGGCGTGGCCGCCGACCGGACTGTTTCCGGTGTGGCGGTGGTTGGAACGACGGCCGCCGGGACAGGCGCGGACGCGGTCGGCACGGCGGGCGGCGGTGCGGCGGGCGGCGGTGCAGCGGCCCACGGCATGGCAGGCGGCGGTGCGGCGGGCGGCGGTGCGGCGGGCGGCGGCGCAGGTGGCGGGAAGGCGCCGGTCAGGGCGGCGACGACCCGGTCGGCGACCGCTGGGCCGAGGCGGATGCCCGAGCCGCCCATGCCGCGGGCGTCGACCACCCGGCCCGCCGCGGTGACCGTCACCACCGGTGCGCCGTCATGCGGATAGGCGTCGTGGCCGACGTGGGCGCCCACGATCGCCGCGGCCAGTGCCGGGCTGCGCCTGGTGAGGGCGCGCCGGCCCTCGTCGAGGTCGGCGGCGGTGACCGTCGGGTCGAGCGGGGCGCCGGGGACGGCGAACGACTCCCGCCGGAAGCTCACCGTCAGGCCCGCTTCGCCGGGCAGGATGAACAGCTCGTCGTCGATGAAGTCGAGCATCGGCAGGCCGTCGCCGGGGTGGTCCACGGTGAGGGCGGCGACGCGCTTCACGGGCTGAGCCGGTGCCGCGCCGGGCCACACCGGGCACCAGCCGCCTGCTGCCACGGCCACGGCCCGGGCGTGCACGGCGTGCCCCGAAGCCAGGACCACCCGCACCGCGCCCGGCTCCGGCGAAATGGCGACCACCTCGCTCCCTTCCCACAGCGCCGAACCCGGACCGTTCAGATGGAGGTCGAGCAGCGCACGTGTGAGCCGGGCGGCGTCCACGGCGTAGCAGTCGCCGGAGGAGGCGAGCACCGCCTCGTCGGGGTCGACGCGCAGGTCGCCGGCGCGCTCGCGGACGGTGGCGACCCGCTGCGCGGCGACCGGCCGCAGCGGCCCGCCCTGCCACGCGTCGAGGAAGGCCGGCACGTTGTGGCGTCGCAGCACGAACCAGACCTCGAGCGGACGCACGAGCCCCGTCTCCCGCCACCGGGCCGCGCCGGCGAAGTACGCCTGGGCCGGGCCGACCAGCGGCGTCCTGCCCGGCACCCCGCCGAGCGGCACGCACACGCCGGCCGAGCGGCCGGTCGCCCCGGCCGCGGCCGTCGAACGGTCGAGGACCAGCACCGACGCGTCAGGGTGGATCCGCCGGTACCGCTCGAGCACCAGCGCTCCCGTCATGCCCGCACCGACGATCACCAGGTCCCGGTGGCCGCGCACCGCTCAGCCCCACCAGACGGAGTAGACGCTGAGCACCTCGGTGCCATGGTTCTCGATGCGGTGTGCGGTGTCCGGCGGGATCCTCAGCACGTCTCCGCCGCGGACCTCGGCGGTCTCGTCGCCGCAGGTGAAGCGGCCCACGCCGGCGCTGACGAGCCAGATCTCGTGGGCGTCGTGCCGGTCCACCTGGGTCGCGCTGCCCGGGCTGACCGTCCACCAGGACGCCTGGAACGGCGCGGTGGGCAGGTCGGTCGCGGACGTCAGGTCGATGAGGTGCAGCTCGTCGCCCTCGTCGGTGCGCTCCGTCAGCTCCTTGGCCAGTGACACGATCAACGGTGCTTCCTTTCCGTCTGCGGATGAGCCCGCGGCACCGGCGGCCGGCCAGAGGGCGGACTCCGCGGCGCCGGTGCGGTAGACCTCGCGGCCCAGCAGGCTGTTGACGATGGTGGCGCTGCGCCACGGCCCCAGGCTGAGGTTGGGATCGGCGATGCCGTGCGTGTGCTCGGCCCCGTTCTGCAGGTAGATCGCGCCGAGCGCGGCGCCCTTCCAGCGCACGCTGTAGTCCAGGTTGGTCTTGACGTCGGCGAGGTCGTCGGCGCCGAGCAGCGGTCGCAGGAAGTCGGGCACCACATGCTGGTAACCCGTCGCCAGGACCACCAGGTCGGCGTCGAGGGTCTCGCGCTGCCGGGAGATCAGGTCGTCGAGCGTGACCCGCAGGCCCTGGCCCGTCCTGGTCAGCCCGACGAGCTCGGTCGAGGTGCGCAGGCGATACGCGACCCGTGCCGCGCTGAGGTAGTCGACCTCGTAGAGGCGGCGGTAGATGCGCTCCAGCAGTCCTTCGGAGATGCCGTTGCTGGCGGTGCGCTGCCGCTCCAGCAGCCGCCGGCGCACCTGGTCGGGCAGCTGGAAGTACTGGTGGACGAACTGGGGGTTGAACCACTCGTTGGCGAAGGCGGAGTCGTCCAGCGGCAGGAACCCGTGCTGGCGGGCGACCCACGTGATGTGCACGGGCAGCTCGTCCCCGCGGCCCAGCAGGTGGTCGACGATCTCGGCGCCGCTCTGGCCGCCGCCCACCACGACGACGCGCCGGCCCGCCGTCGGCGGGTCGGCCGTGCCGAACTCGCTGGCGTGGATCACCTGCGGCCCGAGCCCGGTGGCGCACGCGGGCACGAACGGCTGGTGGCCGACGCCGACGACGAGGTTGCGGGCGCGGACCTGCCGCTGCTGGCCGACGCGCACGACGAAGCTGTCGCCGTCGTGCTCGACCGCGCCGACCCGCTGCCCGAACCGGACGAACGGCAGGCTCCGCGCCACCCAGGCGTAGTACTGCTGAAACTCCTCCCTGGTGACCGGTGCGTCGCGCCGGGCGATGAGGAAGCGGTACATGCGCTGGTGCTGGGCGAGGAAGTTCAGGAACGAGTAGCGACTGGTGGGGTCCACCGTCGTCACCAGATCCTTCAGGAACGACACCTGCAGCTGCGCACCGGGCAGCAGCATCCCGGGATGCCAGGAGAAAGACGGCCGGGCCTCGAGGAAAACCTTTTCCACGTCGTCCAGCGGTGCGAGCAGTGCGGCCAGACTCAGGTTCGAAGGCCCGAGCCCGATACCGCAGAGATCTAATACATCACTATCGATAGACATCAATGTACTATTGCCGAATCTTGGCATGCGGTCAGGCCCTTTCGCGCACGTGAATACACCGCGCCACTGCCCGCCATCAGGGCAACAGTGAGCGGAACCTCGACACGGAGTGCAGGAGGTCGATCAAGAAATCACGGGACGCGGAAGCTCCACGGAGACTGCGGCGGCTTCTCGGCGCGCAACGTCAGCGCCGGCACAAAGATCCGAAAGGCAGACACGCGATATCCCCCGATACTTTCGCTGGTGTCGAGGCCATCCTCCTACCGTCACCGCCCGCCACCAACTGTCTCGGAGCGGTTTTCATATCTCGAACCACCAGCGGTGGGGCATTGACAGCTCCCACATGTGTGAGTAAGGCAGGTCAGCGGAAGGCGCGGCGGTACGCGGCCGGGGTGGTGTTCACGGCGCTGCGGAAGCGGCGGCGGAGGTTGACCGCCGAGGAGAGGCCGACGCGCTCGGCGATCGTCTCCACGGGCAGGTCGGTCTCCTCGAGCAGCGCCCGGGTGCTCGCGATGCGCCGGTCGAGCAGCCACCGGCCCGGTGAGATGCCGAGCTGCTCGCGGAAGTGCCGGTTCAGCGTACGGGCGGACATCCCGGACTTCGTGGCCATGTCGGCCAGGGTGAGTGGGCGGTCGAGGTTGGCGGCGATCCAGTCCAGCAGCGGCGCCAGGGAGTCGGGGACGGGGCCGGTCGTCGGCAGGGCCGGGAACTGCCGCTGGTGACCCTCGCGCTGCGGGGCGGCGGCGAACTGGCGGCCGATGCGCATCGCGAGGGCCGCGCCGTGCTCGCGGCGGACCTGGTTGAGGCACAGGTCGAGCGTGGTGGCGGTGGCGCCGGCGGTCGCGACGTCGCCGTGGTCGACGTAGAGCACGGTGCCGTCGGCGCGGACCTTCGGGTAGTTGCGGGCGAGCCAGCCGGTGATCTCCCAGTGCGCCGCGGCGGTGCGGCCGTCGAGCAGGCCGAGGTGGGCCGGCAGCTTGATGCCGGAGCTCACCGCCACGATGCGGGCGCCCCGCGTGTGGGCGGCCAGGACGGCGTCGCAGGTGGCGGGGGTGAGCGACGGGGAGGGGCAGCCGGCGATGAGGATCGTCCCGGCGTCGTCCAGCGCCTCGAGACCCCGCTCGACGACGATGTCGACGCCCATCGTGGTGCGGACCGGGCCGGGGTGCTCGGTGCACAGCTCGAACTCGTAGTGCCGCGGGATGTCGGGCCCGTGGTCGCCGAAGACGGCCGACGCGCAGGTCACCGGATACAGCTCCTGCCCTTGCCCGAGGAGGGCCACCACCCGCTGACGCATGGCACGAATGTACCCAATGATGTCGCGCCGGACGCCTGTGCACCCGTGGCGCCGCGGCAAGAATGGGTGATCATGGAGTGCTACCGATGACCGCCGTCCTGGCGGAGCCCGTCCTCACGAAACCCCTTTGGAACAGGGATTTCACGTACTACTTCGGCGCGCGGGTGGTGTCGCTGCTGGGCGACGCGATGATGCCGGTCGCCGCCGCGCTCGCCGTCGGGGCGATCTACGGCGTGTCGGGTGTTGGGTACGTTCTTGCCGTCTGGACGGCGCCGTTCGTGCTCTTCGTGGTGTTCGGCGGCGTCTTCTCCGACCGGATCGGCGCACGGACCATGATGGTGGGCGCCGACGTGGTGCGCGCCGCCACGCAGGGTGTGGTCGCCATCGCGTTCTTCGCCGGTACGCCGCCCCTCTGGCTCCTGCTGGCGACCTCGGCCCTGGCCGGCCTGGCGGCCGCGATGTTCCAGCCCGGCGTCAACGGCATGGTCCCGCTCGTCGCGACGGACCCGCAGCGCGCCAACGGTACCCTCAAGATCGCCGACGCGGCGACGCAGCTCGGCGGCCCGGTCCTCGCGGGCCTGCTGATGACGCTGACCGGCCCCGGCGCGGTCTACGCGGTCGACGCCGCGACCTTCGTGCTCAGCGGCGCGTGCCTGGCCCTGATCGGCCGGGCGCCCACCGGCGCCGCCGGCCGGACCATCGGCTCGACGGTCCTGCACGACCTGCGCCGCGGCTGGACCGAGTTCCGCTCCCGCAGCTGGATGTGGTCGGTCATCGTGGTCTGGCTGTTCTTCGGCGTGTTCGTGTTCGGCCCGTACATCCCGCTCAGCTCCCGCCTGATCGGCGACCGCCTCGGCGACGCCGCGTACGGCTGGACGATGGCGGGCCTCGGCTGCGGCACCGTCCTCGGCGGCCTCATCGCCATCCGCCTGCGCCCCGCCCGCCCGCTCGCCGCGGGCGCCGCCGGCCTGATCGGCTTCGCCTGCATCCCGCTGTCGGTCGCCCTGCAACCACCGTTGCCGCTCCTGATCGCGGGCCACCTCCTGGGCGGCGTCTCATGGGCCTTCTGGTCGGTGATGTGGTCCACCAGCGTGCAGACCCTCGTCGCCCCCGAGGTCCTCAACCGCGTCACCGCCTACGAGGTCGCCGGCTCCGTCTCCGGCGTGGCGGTCGGCCAGGCCCTGGTCGGCCCCGTCTCCACCGTCGTCCCCCCGCTGGACCTGCTGTACCTGTCGACCGCGGTGACCGTCTGCGTCTGCGCCGCCCTGCTCCTGATCCACCCGGTCCGCCGCCTCCACCGCGCCTGAGCGTCCACCGCAAGGCGTCGCGCCCGGCGTCCGGGGAAGGGCGGGCCGCTCAGGCGCCGAGGGCGGGGGCGGGTTGCCAGCGCCAGCGGGGGGCGCAGTCGGGGTCGTTGGCGGCGAGGACGGCGCGGAGGACGCCGTCGGGGTCGCAGCTGTAGAGGCCTGAGCTCCAGACGTTGTTGACCTCGAGGACGGCGAAGTCGCCGGCGTCGGTGCGGCCGACGTCGATGACGGCGGTCGGGGGCACGTCGCCGTCGGGGAGGGCGGCCAGCATCAGGGCGACGAACGTGGCGGCCTCGTCGTGCCAGGAGGCGCGGTGGTGGCGCAGCGTCGGGCTCCACTCCTCGCCCTCCACGACGTACGGCGACCAGGCGACCGGCTCGCGGCCGATGGTGAAGACGCGGTACTCGGAGGCGAGATCCAGCCAGTGGTCCATGATGATCAGCGTGCTGTCGGCGGGCAGGCGGGCGCTGCGCAGGCGGTTGCGCAGGTCGTCGGCGTCGCGGACCCAGGCGGCGGAGAAGGCGGGGTGCTTCTCGTCGGCGAGCTTCGCCACCGCGGGGCGGGGGCCGACGAGGTCGGGGGCCTCGCCGACGGTGACCAGGCTGACGTCGCGGCCGGTGACGTCGCGGGGGAGGCCGGCGAACCAGCTCGGGTTGGCGCCGTGCAGGCGGATGTCGACGCCGCCGGCGATGAGGGTGGTCAGGTAGCCGCCGGCCGCCCGCCAGGCCACGCCGTCGGCGGAGCGCAAACCGGTCACCTCGGCGGGGTCGCCGGGGAGCTGGGCGACGGGCAGGCCGATCCGGCGCGCGGCATGGGTCATCGCGGCACTCGCCTCAGGCGAGCGCACACGCATGGCCAACGTCCGGAACTGCCGCACCCGTACATCCTGCCAGCGAGGCCCATCAGTGTCGCTGCCGGTCGGCGACCCGGGCCGAGATCGGCATATCCGCAGTACGCGCCGCCATCACAGTGACACGTTGGGGGACATCGGGGCCGATCGAGCCAGACAGACAGTACAAATCGGGCATTGTTCGTTGTATGGCAACGGACCTGCTGTCCCGGCTGCGCCGGCTGGCTCCCACCGCGCCGCAGGAGCGCCCCGTCGTGCCGCCGATCGTGCGGCGCGCGCGGGCCCGCCGGCGGCGGCGTCTCGCGGCGACCCTGACCCTCGTGGTCGTGGTGCCGGTGGTGACGGCGGTCAGCACGTACGCGAAGGACGTCGACCGCGGCGTGCACGTCCTCGGCGTCGACCTCGGCGGCCACTCCCGCGGCGAGGCGGTGCGGCTGCTGCGCGACACCCTCCGGCAGCGGGTCACCGCCCCGGTCGCGGTCCGCGTCGGCACGGCCGGCGCCACCGTCGACCCCGCCGCCGTCGGGCTGGCGCTGGACGTGGAGGCGACCGTCGACCGCGCCGTCGCCGCGACGCCCGGCCCGTTCGCGTGGCTGCACGGCGGGATCAGCGTCGCCCCCGTCGTCCGCACCGACGCGACCCGCCTCTACGAGGCGCTGATGGCGCACCTCGGCACCCAGGGCGACGCCCCGGTCCTGCCCGCGGTCCGCTTCGACAAGCAGCAGCCCGTCGCCGTGTACCCGGTCAGCGGCCGCGGCATCGACCGGCACAAGGTCGGCGCGATCATGGAGGCGGGCTGGCTGCGCCGCGGCACCGTCGACTTCCCGGTCGTGGACCTCGTGCCACGCAGCACCAAGGCCGACGTCGACCGGCTGCTCGGCGAGCTGGCGACGCCCGCCGTCGCCGCACCGCTGGTCGTGGCCACGCCAAGGGGCGAGGTCACCGTCCCGGCGACGGCGATCGCGGCGGCGCTGAAGCTGGAGTCCGACGCCGACGGGCTCATCCAGCCGTCGCTGGACGTGGCCGCCCTGCGCAAGGCGGTGCCGGCCTTCGGCAAGGTCGAGGTCGCCGCGACCGACGCCACGTTCACCGTCGAGCGGGGCCGGCCGGTCGTGCGGCCGCAGGTCGACGGCCAGCAGGCCGACCTGGTGGCGGCGAGCCCGGCGATCCTGGCGGTCCTGCGGACGTCGGCGACACCACGACGGGTCGAGGTGGGGCTCACGGCCAAGCCGGCCGCCGTGACCGCGGCGCAGCTGGGCGCGCTCGGCGTCAAGGAGCAGCTGTCGACCTTCACCACGAAGTTCGTCGCCGGGCAGCCCCGCGTCGTCAACATCCGCACCATGGCCGAGGCCCTGCGCGGCGCGGTCGTCCTGCCGGACCAGACGTTCTCCCTCAACGGCCACGTCGGCCAGCGCACCCACGCGAAGGGCTACGTCGACGCCCCCGGCATCGAGGACGGGAAGATCAAGAACTCACCGGGCGGCGGCGTGTCGCAGGTCGCGACCACCCTGTTCAACGCGGTCTTCTACGCCGGGCTGCAGGACGTGGAGCACCGCCCGCACACGTACTGGTTCGACCGCTACCCGTCGGTGATCGAGGCGACCGTCGTGTACCCGTCCCTGGACCTGCGCTTCCGCAACGACTCCCCGACCGGGGTGCTCATCGACACCGCCACCACCGACACGTCGGTCACGGTCACCCTGTACGGCACCAAACGCTACGACATCGCCCTCGAGTACGGCCCGCGGACGAAGATGGTCCAGCCGCCCACGACGTACCTCCGCGAAACCGACTGCAATCCCACCGACGGCCTGCCGGGCTTCACCCAGGAGGCGTGGCGCGTGTTCAAGCAGGACGGCAAGGAGCTGCGCCGGGAGCGCTTCTCCTGGCGCTACGACCCGGAGCCGCACTTCATCTGCGGCACCGCCCCGGTCGCACCCGCGGGCTGACCGGCCGGCCGCCGCCTGGCCGGTCAATCAGAGGTCAGTCAGGCAGGACGGCCGTGACGGCGGCCAGGGCGGTGGCGGACTGGCGGCGGCCGGCCTGGGCGGCGGTGGCGCGCTTCGCGGGATCCAGGACGTTGCGGCCGATGGAGGCCCTCGCCTCGGCGTCGAGGGTGACCACGGCGGAGCGGACGGCGGGGCCGAGCCCGGCGAGCTCGGTGGCGACCCGCCCGGAGCGGCGCAGCGACGTGGTCGTCGGGGCGAGGACGACCACGCGGTCGTACCCGCGCGCGAGGTGGGCGTTGGCCGCGGAGCGCGAGCCGCCGTCCATGTACCGGCGACCGGCGATGGTGACGGGTGGCCAGACGACCGGCACGGCGCAGCTGGCCGTCACGGCGGAGACGAGGTCGACGCCGCTGTCGCGGTCGAAGACGACCTCCTCGCCGGTCTCGGTGTCGACGGCCGTGATGAGGAGCCGGGGGCTGTCCGGCCAGTCGTGGCTGGGGAGCCGCCCGGCGATCACGTCCCTGCGGCTCTGCTCGGGCACGGTGTCGGCGGCACGGGCGGCGTGCCCCAGCCGTCGCAGGGCCTGCCGGTCGTCGCCGGGGCGCAGGCCGGCCGACGCGTAGCGGAGCATGGTGCCGACGCCGAAGTGGGCGGCGATCTCACCCGTGGCGGGGGCGAGCTGGCGCTCGTACAGCTCCTCGAGCGGCCTGCCGCTGGTGATCTGGGCGCCGGCGACGGAGCCGGCGGAGGTGCCCACGACCAGGTCCGCCCCGGTGAGGTCGACCCCGGCGGCGGCCAGCCCGGCGATCATCCCGATCTCCCAGGCGACGCCCGTGACGCCGCCCCCGCCCAGCACGAGCGCAAATTTGGAGTCATCGACCATCCGCCAACTGTAAGGTCCCCAGATGCGTGAGCTCGTCGTGCTGGGGACCAGCAGCCAGGTGCCGACCAAGGCCAGGAACCACAACGGGTACTTCCTGCGCTGGGACGAGGAAGGCATCCTGTTCGATCCCGGTGACGGGACCCAGCGGCAGATGACGAGCGTGGGGGTGGCGGCGAGCGACATCACCCGCATCTGCGTCACGCACTTCCACGGCGATCACTGCCTCGGCCTGCCGGGGGTGATCCAGCGGATCTCCCTGGACAACGCGGCCCGGCCGGTGGAGGCGTACTTCCCGGCGAGCGGCCAGGTGTACTTCGACCGCCTGCGGCACGCGTCCGTTTTCTACGACGCCGCTACGATAAATCCGATCAAGGTGGACAAAAGCGGACAAATCGCCACCGGGAAGAACTGGGTGCTGGAAGCGCGGCAGCTGGACCACGGGATCGAGACCTACGGCTACCGGCTCGTCGAGGCGGACGGCCGGCGGATGCTGCCCGACCTGCTCGAGCGGCACGGCGTGCGGGGGCCCGCGGTCGGGGCGCTCCAGCGCGACGGCAGCGTGACGGTCGACGGCCGGGCGGTGGCCGTCGAGGACGTCAGCGTGCCGCGACCAGGTCAGCGCTTCGCGTTCGTCATGGACACCCGCCTGTGCGACGGCGTGTACGCGCTGGCCGACGGCGCCGACCTGCTGGTGATCGAGTCGACGTACCTGGACGCCGACGCCGGTCTGGCCGCGGCGCACGGGCACCTGACGGCTGGTCAGGCGGCCCGGGTCGCGGCCGAGTGCGGGGTGCGCACGCTCGTGCTCACCCACTTCTCGCAGCGGTACGACGACCCGACGCGCTTCGCGGAGGAGGCGTCGGGTGTGTTCGATGGTGAGGTCGTGGTGGCGGAGGACCTGACCCGGATCCGGGTGCCGGCCCGCCGCCCCTGAACGACCAGGGACCTCACTCGCAACTGTCACGCCCTTCCGGCAGCTCCGGACTCAGTCGCACTCGCGGCAGACGGGAGCGCCGTTCTTCTCGCGGGACAGCTGGCTGCGGTGGTGCACGAGGAAGCAGCTGGAGCAGCGGAACTCGTCCAGCCGCATCGGCACGACCGGCACGGTGAGCTCCTCGTCGGGAAGCTCCGCCCCGGGCAGCTCGAAGCCGGTGTCGCTGTCGTCGACGTCGACGGACGGCGACTGGGCATTGGCCCGCCGGGCGGTGAGCTCCTCGAGGCTGTCCTCGGCGAGGTCCGTGCCGACGGGGTGGCGTGGCGCGTCGTAGTCGGTGCTGATGGCCATGGCGTTCACCCTCTCTTGGTGACTGTGGTTGTGTAACGAACGCCGCCGGCCTCGGATGTGTTCCCCGACCGACATGAATGAATAATGCCGGGACCAAATCGGTCCACTGTGGACATATCAACAGCGTTGGCGCCCACGAGGCTACCTCGGCCGGCTGGCCGTTCGTGGAGTTTTCGGATTCTGGTTTCCGACTGTCGCGGCGGCAACCGCGCGGCCGGACAGCCAGGCCGCCTCGACCCGCGGCCGGCCGAACCCGTCGCCGGCCAGGAACACGCCATCCACCTGCGCAAACGCGGACTCCGAGGGCCGGGTGGGGCGGGCCGCCGGCCAGCGCCGAGCGGCCACGGAGACCGCGGCGTCGGGCAGTTCCAGCAACTCCCTCACGGCCGCCTCAACGTCCGCGACGGCCGATTCGATGGCGAACGCCGGTGTGGTGTGCGCCACCAGCACCGGAGCCCCGTCGCCGCGACGGGACCCGTCGTCGCACACCGTGGTGAGGACGGGGTGATCGTTGACGAACGCGCCGGTCAGCGGCTTCCAGCAGCGGCGGCGGTAGCGCAGCGCGACGGCCAGGGACGGCTGCCAGTCCTGGGCCTCGGCGAGCGGCGCGGCGGCCGGCAGGAGCAGGGCCGCCTGCGGCGCCGGCATCGCCAGGACGACCGTGCCGCCGAGAACTGTCAGGTCTTTGACAGCTTCCCCACAGGTGACGTTAAGCCCCACGGCGAGATCCGCCGCGAGCGAGGCCAGCCCGCCGGGGGCGGCCCACCGCACCGGCGCCGGCCGCGGGGAGGCGGGCGGCGTGCCGTACACCGTGAAATCCCCGGACCAAGGGTGCAGCAGACCGGCGCGATGCCACCGCGAGACGACCGCCGCGAACCCGGGGTCGGACACTGTGAAGTAGGCGGCGCCGAGGTCGACCGGCCGCCCGTCGAGGACGTCGCCGCCGAGCCGCCCGCCCGGGGCCGCGGCGCGCTCCAGGACGCGGACCGCGACGCCCGCGTCGTGCAGCGCCCGGGCGCACGCCAGCCCGGCCACGCCCGCCCCGATCACGACGACCACCATCCGCTTAGTCTCTCAGGATGCAGCTTCCACAGCGGGCCCGCGTCGTCGTGATCGGCGGTGGGGTGATCGGCACGTCGGTCGCCTACCACCTGGCGAAGGAGGGCGTCACCGACGTGCTGCTGCTGGAGCGGGACCGGCTGACCGCCGGGACCACCTGGCACGCCGCCGGGTTGATGGTGACCTTCGGGTCGCTGTCGGAGACCTCGACGCGGATGCGGCAGTACACCCGCGACCTGTACGCGTCGCTCGAGGCGGAGACCGGCCTGTCCACCGGGCTGCGGCAGTGCGGGTTCATCGAGCTGGCCGCCGACCCCGGCCGCCTGGAGGAGTACCGGCGGGTGGCCGCGTTCAACCGGCACCTCGGCGTCGACGTCCACGAGATCTCGCCGAAGGAGGTCCTCGACCTGTTCCCGCTGGCGCGGGTCGACGACGTCCTCGCGGGCTTCTACGTCGCCGAGGACGGCCGCGCCAACCCCGTCGACGTCACCATGTCCCTGGCGAAGGGCGCCCGGCAGCGCGGCGTGCGGGTGCTCGAAGGCGTCCCGGTGACCGGCGTGCTGCGCAAGCGCGACACCGTGACCGGCGTGCGGACGCCGTACGGTGACGTCGAGGCCGAGGTCGTCGTCAACTGCGCCGGGATGTGGGCGCGGCAGCTCGGCGAGGAGGCCGGCGTCAGCGTGCCGCTGCAGGCCGCCGAGCACTACTACCTCATCACCGAGCCGATCGACGGCGTCCACGCCGGGCTGCCCGTGCTGGAGGACCCCGGCGCCTACGGGTACTTCCGCGAAGAGGGCAGCGGGCTGATGATCGGCCTGTTCGAGGGCGAGGCGGCGCCGTGGAGCGTCGATCGGGTGCCGGACGACTTCTCCTTCGGCACGCTGCCGCCGGACTGGGACCGGATGGCGCCCTACCTGGAGGCGGCGATGAACCGCATCCCGGTGACCGCGACCGCCGGCGTCCGCACGTTCTTCTGCGGGCCGGAGAGCTTCACCCCCGACCTGGCGCCGATCTTCGGCGAGGCCCCGGAGCTGCGCGGGTACTTCGTCGCGGCCGGACTCAACTCGATCGGCATCCTCACCGGCGGCGGGATCGGCCGCGCCCTGGCGCACTGGATCGCCGCCGGCGAGCCGGACGTCGACGTGACCGGCATGCACATCGACCGGCTGCAGCCGTACCAGCGCAACCTGCGGTACCGCTCGGAGCGCACCGTCGAGGCGCTGGGCACGGTGTACAAGACGCACTACCCCGACAAGGCGATGCGGTCGGCCCGGGGCGCCCGCCGCTCCCCGCTGCACGACCGGCTCGCCGGGCTGTCGCCGCACCTGCGCGACGTCTCCGGCTGGGAGATGCCCGACGTGTACGGCGTCACCGCGGAGCCCGTGCCGTCCTGGTCCCGCCCGTCGTGGTTCCCGCAGTGGGCGGCCGAGCACCGGGCGGTGCGCGAGGGGGTGGCGCTCATGGACATGTCGTTCATGGCGAAGTTCCTCGTCCAGGGCCCCGACGCCGGCGCCGTGCTGGAGCGGCTGTCGGCGAACCGGGTCACCGGCAGCGGCCTCGTCACCTACACCCAGTGGCTCAACGAGCGCGGCACGATCGAGGCCGACCTCACCGTCACCGAGCTGGCCGAGGACCGCTTCTGGGTGGTCGCCTCCGACACCGCCCACCGGCACGTCCTGACCCGCCTGCGGCGCCACGGCGCGGTCGTCACCGACGTCACCTCCGGGTGGGCCCAGCTCAACGTGCAGGGCCCGCGGTCGCGCGACCTGCTGGCGGCCGTCAGCGACACGGACGTGACGATGCCCTTCCGCGGCGCCCGCGAGCTGGAGATCGGCTACGCCCGCGTGCTGTGCCTGCGCATCACGTACGTCGGCGAGCTCGGCTACGAGCTCTACATCCCCACCGAGCAGGCCGTGCACGTCTACGACCGGCTCGTCGAGGCCGGCGCCGAGTTCGGCCTCCGGCACGCGGGCCTCAAGGCGCTGGCCAGCCTCCGCCTGGAGAAGGGCTACCGCGACTACGGCCACGACATCGACAACACCGACGACCCGCTGTCGGCGGGCCTCGGCTTCGCGGTCGCCTTCGACAAGCCGTCGTTCATCGGCCGCGACGCGCTGCTCGCCGTGCGCGACGCGGGGCCGCCGTCGCGCCGCCTGGTGCAGATCCTCGTGACCGACCCGTCCGCGCTGCTCTTCCACGGCGAGGTGGTCCGCCGCGACGGCCGGGACGTCGGCTACGTGCGCGCCGCCTCCTACGGCCACACCCTCGGCGGCGCCGTCGGCCTCGCGTTCCTCGACGCGGGCACCTCGCCGCTCGACCAGGCCTGGCTGGACGCCGCCCCGCTGACCGTGGTGGTCGCGGACCGCGAACACCCCCTCAAGGCGTCGCTGCGGCCACTGTACGACCCGGCGAGCGCCCGCGTCCGCGCCTGACGCCGTCCTCCGTCAGGCTGTGGGGGAGGCGCGCTCCTCCTGATCCGCCCACGGGTATCAGGTGGAGTCCCAGCGGACCTCGACGGTGCCGGAGGTGCCGGCGGTGGATGCGGGTGGTCAGGTCAGGTGTCGCGGCGGCCGGCCGCTGGATGCCGCGTGAGCGGGTCCCAGCCAGCGCGTAGCGAGCATTGGGGGTCCGGGGTGAGAATCCCCCGGCGGGACCCGCCGCGCAGCGGTGGGGCGGCGAGCCTATGGCCGTAGGCCAAAGGCGGGAAACCGCGTCCGCGCCGGATCACGGCTTGGCGAAGGCCTCGATCTCGTCCAGGTGGGCCGGGGTGAGGCCGCGGCGGGCCTCCGGCCGGATCAGCAGGGCGCGGCCGGCGGCGGTGAGCTCGTCCAGCAGCGGCCCGCCGGCCGGGACCTCGTCGTCGTCGGTCCAGACCAGGTGGTCGCCGCCGGCCAGGACCGCACGGGCGGCGGCCAGCTTCGCGGCGGGCGCGTCGGCCGCGGTGGTGAACGCGCACGCCAGCGGCGGGAGGCGGAAGAGGCGCTCCAGCTGGTCCGCCCACGGGCACCAGGTGGAGCACCAGCGGACCTCGACGGCGCCGGAGGTGTGCAGGCGGCGGATGCGGGTGGTCAGGGCCGGCGCCCAGCGCATCGGCCAGCCGACCCCGTCGGCGTACGCGCGCCCATGAAACGGGGCGGCGTGCCACGGCGGCTTGCGGGCGTTGACGACCCCGTCGACGTCCAGGAGCCAGACATACGCCACAGCGGCCAGTATGGCCCTTCTGTCCCGCCTCCCATCCCCGCCATGATCGAAGGCCGGCTCTGGCCGCGTGGCCGGCCCGATCCGTCCTTCGATCTTCGGGGTTCGCGGCGTGGTTCGGCTCCGTGTGTGGCCGCGGTGGTGGTCTCCGGTCGCCTTCGTCGCTGCCGTCTGCTGTGATCCAAGTCGTGTGGTGGTCGTCCGGGCGGCCAAGGTCGTCCTTCGATCTTCGGGCTCGGGGTTCCCCTGCCCTTGGTTGCTGAAAGCTGAAAGCAGTATGGGCAGTCTGGTATATATCGATGCTGAGCGATGTAACCTAGCCTGAGCGGCATGGTCAGACGCAGATTCGCCACCGTGCTGCTCGCCATTGCGGCGCTGGTCGGCGTCCAGTTGGTCGGCGCGGTCCCCGCGCACGCGGCCACCCGTACCCTCTACTACGACGCGAGCCAGGCGCAGGAGTTCGTGGCCGTGGTCAACCAGGCGGCCACCCTCTGGAACGGCAAGGTCAGCAACGTCCGGCTGGTCCCGGTCACCGCCGGCCGGACGCCCAACATCCGGGTCTACGCCGACAACGGCTGGCCCAGGACGTACACCACCAGTCTCGGCAACGGGCGCTGGTACATGGGGCGTGAGGCGGTCAACGACGGCTATTACCAGCTGCGGATCGCCACGCACGAGTTCGGCCACATCCTGGGCCTGCCGGACCGCAGGACCGGGCTGTGCTCGGACCTCATGTCGGGCAGCAGCGCGCCGGTGTCCTGCACCAACGCCAATCCGAGCGCGGCCGAGGCGGCGCAGGTCCAGCGCAACTTCGCCTCTGGAGTGACCGCCGAAGTCCAGGAAGTCCTCTTCGTGGGCTGAACGATTGAAGATCGAGAGCCTAGGATGTGCCTGGGCTCTCGATCTTTTACCGCGGAGGCGTGCGTGCTGGCGAGGTTCCTGCAGGTCTGGCTCGGCGCGTGGCCTGCACCGGACCAGGGGATCACGGTCGTCGGGCACCCGGCGCGGGACAAGCCCCGCTGGGACGGCGCCGAGCAGCTCATGCTCGGGGTGACCGACGCCGCGGGACGCGGGGTGCTGTCCGTGCCGCCCGTGCATCGCGACGAGGTCGCCGCGCTGCTGGCGCGGATGCCCCTCGAAGACCTTCTGGCGCGGCTGCCGGGGCTGCTGGGGCGCCCGGAGCAGGTGTGCTTCACCGGGGTGTTCCGCTGGTCGCAGGCGCCGGCCGAGCTGCCCGACGCGGGGGAGTGGGAGCCGGCGGACGGCCCGGGCATCCCCGACTGGCTGCGGCCGTTCCCGGGCGAGGTGCTCATCGCCCGCGACGCCGGCGGCGCCTACCTGGCCGGGGTCGGGCTGAAGCCGCACGACGTCTCCGGCGTCGAGATCTCCGTCGGCACCGACGAGCGGGCCCGCGGGCAGGGCCTGGCCCGGCGGCTCGTCGCCAAGGCCACCCGGCGGATCGTCGCGGGCGGCGCGGTCGCGACCTACCTGCACGACCCGGCGAACACGGCCAGCGCCCACGTCGCCGACGCCGCCGGCTTCCCGGACCACGGCTGGAAGATCCACGCCATGGCCGGCGCGGCCTGAAGCGGAACATTTCCGCGGCAAAGGGGTCAGTGTCGCGCCGCCGGAGTCGATGAGTGCGGTATGTTCCCCCCTTCCGGCGCAGTGCACGTCGGACGTCAGCCGATCTTCGACCGGCACGGTGACGTCCACGGCTACGAGTTGCTCTTCCGCGGCGACGCCGGGGCGGTGGCGGCCGACGAGCGCGGCGCGTACGCCACCAGCCGCGTCCTCATCACCGCCTTCACCGAGATCGGGATCGAGCCCCTGTGCGGGCGCGGGCTGTGCTTCGTCAACCTCACCCGCGAGTTCCTCGTCGGCGACCTGCCCCTGCCGTTCGACCACGAGCAGGTCGTGCTGGAGATCCTCGAGACCGTCACGATCGACGACGTCGTGGTGGAGGCCGTCGGGAAGCTCGTCGCGCAGGGGTACCGCATCGCCCTGGACGACTACGTGTTCGGGCTGGGCCACGAGCCGCTGCTCGAACTGGCCGCGTACGTGAAGATCGACGTGCTGGAGACGCCCCCGGACGAGCTCGTCGCGACCGTGGAGCGCTGCCGCAAGTACCCCGGCCTCACCCTCGTCGCGGAGCGCCTGGAGACGCAGGAGCAGCTGGAGCACACCAGGGGGCTCGGGTTCGACCTCTTCCAGGGGTACGTGCTGGGCCGCCCGCAGGTCGTCTCGACCACCGCGCTGTCGCCGTCGCGGCTGGCCCGGGTCGAGCTGCTCAGCCTCCTCGTCGGCCCCGGCATCCCGCTGAACCGGGTGGTCGGCCTGGTCACCAGCGACCCGGCGCTCAGCCTGCGGCTCATGGCGGCCGCGAACGCCGACGCGCTCGGCCTGCCGGTGAAGGTGTCCTCCGTCCACGAGGCGGTACTGCTGCTCGGCGTCGACCGGCTTCGCGACTGGGCCACGCTGATGCTGGTCAGCGACCTCGACGACCCCGGCGCGTCGCAGCTGAGCGGCGCGATCACCCGGGCCCGCATGTGCCAGAACATCGCCGAGCGGATGGGGGTGCCGCCGGAGCCCGCGTTCACCGTCGGCCTCGTCTCCGCCGTCGCCGAGCTGCTCGGCCAGCGCGCCGCCGAGCTGGCGCTGCGCCTGTCGCTCAGCCACGAGGTGACCGAGGCCCTCGTCGACGGGGTCGGGCCGCTCGGGGAGCTGCTGTCGCTCGTCGCCGCATACGAGGCGTCCGACCTGCCGATGCTGCTGGCCGCGCCGGTGCCGGTGGAGGAGACCGCCCTGGCCTACCTGGACGCCGTCGCGTACACCGGCCACATCATCGCGCCCAGGACCCGCCCGGCGACGCCGTAAAACGCGCAACCGGCGGCGCGACCTGCCGATAGGCGGACGTGGACAGCACGCGACCCGTACACATCGGCCGGCAGGCGCTCTACGACAGGCACGGCCACGTCGCCGCCTACGAGCTGCTGTTCCGCGACGGCCCGGAGGCGATGCACGCCTCGGTCCGCGACAGCGCCGCGACGAGCCGGGTGATCGTGGAGGCGTTCACCGCGTTCGGCATCACCGAGCTCGTCGGCGACCGGCGCTGCTTCATCAACCTGACCCGCGAGTTCATCGTGGGGGAGCTGCCGCTGCCGTTCCCGCCGGGGTCGGTCGGGCTGGAGCTGATGGCGGACGTCGCCGTCGACGACGAGGTGCTCGACGGCGTCGGGCGGCTCGTCGAGCAGGGCCACCGCATCGCGGTCGACGACTTCGCCGGCGACGCGTCCCGGGCCAGGCTGCTGCCGTTCGCGCACTACGTGAAGGTCAACATGCTCGCCGGTGACCGGGCCGCGATCGGCGCGATCGCCGGGCAGTGCCGCCGGTTCCCGCGGATCCGGCTCGTCGCCCAGCGGGTCGAGACGCAGGAGCTGCTCGACCTGGCGCGCAAGCTGCAGTTCCAGCTCTTCCAGGGGCACGTGCTCAGCCGGCCGCACCTCATCACCACGCACACGCTGAGCCCGTCGCGGCTGGCCCGCATGCGGCTGCTCGCGGAGCTCGCCGCCGACGAGGTCGACCTCGACCGGGCCGTGGAGACCATCGAACGCGACCCGGCGCTCGCCGTCCGCGTCCTGCGCGGCGTCAACGCCGTCTCCAACGGCCTGCCGCAGCCGGTCTCCTCGATCTTCCAGGCCGTGGTCATGCTGGGCATCCCGCAGGTGCGGCAGTGGGCGACGCTGATGATGGTCGCCGACTTCGCCGACGGCGACGAGGCACAGCTCACCGACGCCGTCCTGCGGGCCCGCATGTGCCAGACGGTCGCCGAGCGGCGCGGCGCACCCGGCCCGGCGGCGTTCACGGTCGGCCTCCTGTCGGCGATCGGCGACCTGCTCGGCCGCCCCGCCAGCGAGCTCACCGACCAGCTGCCGCTCACCGAGGACGTCGCGGAGGCCGTCGTGCACGGCCGGGGGCAGCTGGGCGCGGTGCTCACGGAGGTCCGCACGTATCAGCGGGACGCCGCGACCGCCGTGGTCCCCGACCTGGCCGAGGACATGCTGTCGGCGCTGCGCTGGACGAACGCGTCGCTGGCCGAGCCGGAGAGCGAGGACGCCGCCGCGCGCCGGGGCTGACCCGAGGTGCGCGCAGATCAGCGCGGTGCGAAGATCACCTGCGATGAGGCGGCTGCATGCGTTGGACTGGGTCGGGATCGGGCTGTTCGCCGCCGGTGGCGTCGCGGTCGCGACCGGCCTGCTGCCGGTGACCGAGGCGGAGGCGACGGTGCGGCGGATCGCGCCGCTGCTCGCGTTCCTCGGGGCGGTGATCATCCTGGCGGAGCTGACGGCGCAGGCCGAGGTGTTCGACGTGCTCGCCGACCGCCTCGCCACGCTCGCCCGCGGGCGGACCGTCGCGCTCTTCGGCGTCTGTGTCGGGTTCGCGGCCCTGACCACCGTCACCCTCAACCTGGACACGACCGCCGTGCTGCTCACGCCGGTCATGCTGGCCCTCGCCCGGCGCCTCGGCCTGCCGCCGCTGCCGCTCGCCGTGACCACCGTGTGGCTGGCCAACACCGCGAGCCTCCTGCTGCCCGTGTCCAACCTGACGAACCTGCTCGCCGCCGGACGGGTCGGGCTGGGGCCGGTCGCGTTCGCGGGACGGATGTGGCTGCCGCAACTGGCGGCGATCGGTGTCACCGCGTTGGCGTTGTGGCTCGCGTACTGGCGGCGCACGCCCCGACGGTTCGCGCCGCCTCCGGCGCACCGGCCCAGGGACCCCGTGCTGTTCCGGGTCGCGCTCGGCGCGTGCCTGGTGTTCGTCGCGGGCGTGCTGATCGAGGTGCCCCTGTGGCTGGCGTCCGGGGCCGCCGCGGTCGTGGTCGCCGGCGCGTTCGCGCTGCGGGACCGCGCGGCGCTGCGGCCGGGCCTGCTCCCGTGGCGGCTGCTGGTCTTCGTGACGGGGATGTTCCTGGTCGTCGAGACGCTCGGCGCGCACGGCCTGGACCGGTTCGCGGCCTCGCTCATCGGCGACCAGGGCGGCGCCGCCGGGGCGTTCCGGTCCGCCGCCACCGGGATGGGCCTCGCCAACGTCGTGAACAACCTTCCCGCGTACATCGCCGGAGAACGCGGCATCGAGGCAGGTCAGCGCACGCAGCTGCTGGCGCTGCTCGTCGGCGTCAACGTCGGGCCGCTCGCCGTGCCGTGGGCGTCCCTCGCCACGCTGCTGTGGTGGGAGCGCTGCCGCGCGGCCGGCCTGCGGGTGCCGCCGCTGCGGTTCCTGCTGACCGGGGCGGCCGTCGCGGTCGCGGGCACGGGCCTCGCCACCGCGGCCCTATTGGTGTGATTTTGCGGTTACGCTAAGTGACATGATGCTGCGGTGGTACCTGGTGGCCGCTGGGACCTGCGTCGCACTGTCGTTCCTTGTGCCCGACGGCAGCTGGTGGCAGGTCGCGGTGCAGGTGCTCACCGGTTACCTGGCGGTCTCGGCGATCATCGCGGGCGCGCTGCGGCACCGCGGGACCGCCCGGGCGGCCTGGCTGGCGTTCGCGGCCGGGGTGTGGGGCAACGCGACCGGCATCCTCGTCGAGGCCTACAGCTTCCACGTCAACGCCGAGTACGAGTCGCCGGGCTGGCCCGACGTCGGCTACCTGGCGCTCTACCCGGGGCTCGCGATCGGCCTGGTCCTGCTCATCCGCCGCCGGTCCGAGGGGCACGACTGGGGCGCGCTCGTCGACGCCACCACCGTCACCACCGGTCTCGGCCTGCTCGCGTGGGTGTTCATGATCCGCCCGGCGATCGACCAGACCGACCTGTCACCGCTGGCCCACCTCACCGGCGTCGCGTACCCGGTCGGCGACGTGCTCGTCCTGGCGATGCTGACCCGCCTGCTGCTCGGCGGCGGCGCCCGGAGCGCCGCGTTCCGCCTGATGATCGCCTCGGCGTTTCTCTTCCTGGCCGGCGACGTCACCTGGGCCGTGCTGAACACGATCGGCGTGGAGCCCGGCCCCGCCGCGCACCGCGTCCTCGGGGCGGTGTTCCTCCTCGCGTACGTCCTCGTCGGCCACGCCGCGCTGCACCGCTCCGCCGCCCAGGTCGGCGAGACCGCCGGCCCGCCGCCGAAGCTCGGCCCCGGCCTGCTCGTCCTGCTCACCCTCGCGTCGCTGATGGCCCCGCTGCTGCTGCTCGGCCAGATCGCGGCCGGCGAGGTCACCGACGCGCTGCCGATCGCGATCTGCTCCATCGTGCTGTTCCTGCTGGTCGTCATCCGTATGGCGCAGCTGCTGCGGCAGCTGGAGGCGCAGACCGCCCGGGTCCGCGAGCTGTCGCGCACCGACGAGCTCACCGGCCTGCCCAACCGGCGCGCCTGGGGCGCCGAGCTGCCCGCGGCCCTCGAACGCGCCCGCCGCGACGGTGCCGGGCTGGCCGTCGTCATGATCGACCTCGACCACTTCAAGCGCTTCAACGACGAGTACGGTCACCCGGCCGGCGACCGGCTGCTGAAGTCCGCCGCCGCGGCCTGGTCCGGGCAGCTGCGCGGCACCGACCACCTGGCCCGCTACGGCGGCGAGGAGTTCATCGCGCTGCTGCCGGGCGCGGACACCGCCGAGTCCGTGGCGGTGCTGCGGCGGCTCATGGCGGCGACGCCGCTGGGCCAGACGTTCTCCGCCGGCCTCGCCCAGTGGAACGGCGTGGAGACCTCCGACGAGCTGGTGGCCCGTGCGGACGCCGCCCTGTACGACGCCAAGCGCGCCGGCCGGAACCGTGTCGAGGTCGCGTCCGCTCAGCCCGACACCGACGCCCGGCTCACCCCGAGGTAGACCGTCCGGCGGCGGTGGTCGATGCGCTGCACGGCGTCGACCGGCAGCGTGACCGGCGCGCCGCCGCGGGTCTTCACGACGAGGCGGCCGGTGTCGTACGTGCCCCGGTCGATCGTGCCCACGGGACCGTCGACGGCCTCGACCGCATAGCCGACCAGGACACCGGCCGGCCGCACTCTGGTGATCATTCCGCCTCCTTCTCGTGGACAGCAACGACTCTCTACCCTGATTGGTGCGTGGCCACGCATTCCGGTCACCTGCCAGGTTTGTAATCCCGCCGGATCGGCTATGTTGCACGCCATGCGTGGATGGCCGCTCGGGCTTGTGGTGTGGCTGCTTCTCCTCGGCGCCGCGGAAGCCTACGGTGCCACCCGGGTCTGGCAGTTCTTCGTCCAGACCGAGCACGGGCAGCTGCTGGACTACTTCGCCATCACCGGCAACAGCATCGGCCGCGCCCGCGTCGAGACGATCGTCGACCGCGTCCTCAACGGCATCTCCGTGCTCTCCCTCACCGTCGCCACCGTGACGGTCGGCTTCATCGCCCTCATCCGCCGCCGGGTCGCCCTCGCCGTCGGCGCCGTCCTGCTCATCGGCGGCGCCAACGTCACCACCCAGGTCATCAAGGCTCTCCTCACCCGCCCCGACCTCGGCGTCGACCTGGAGCGCTCCGGCGTCGGCAACAGCCTGCCGAGCGGCCACACCACGATCGCCGCCTCGGTCGCCGTCGCCTTCGTCCTGGTCCTGCCGGCGAAGGCGCGCGCCACCGGCGCCCTGATCGCCGCGGGCTTCGCCGCCCTCGCCGGCGTCGCGACCCTCTCCGCCGGCTGGCACCGCCCCAGCGACGCCGTCGCCGCCCTCCTCGTCGTCGGCGCCTGGGCCGCGTTCGCCAGCGTCTTCATCGTCCTCGTCCAGCGCCGCCACGGCGGCGTCACGTACGGCGCGCCCAGCACCTACGCCACCGTCTTCCTCACCCTCATCTCCCTGGGCCTGCTGCTCGGCGCCGCGGCCGCCCTCTACCTGACCGACCAGGCCCTGGACGTCGCCGTCGACGACCTGAGCCGCCGCCGCCTCTTCGCCGCCTACGCGGGCGGCGCCCTGGGCATCGCCGGCACCGCGGGCCTCATCGTCGCCGCGGTCCTGTCCACCGTCCACCGCGTCGTCCCGCAGCTCGTCCCGCCCCTCGACGACGACGACCTCCCGCCGCCCGCACCCGACCCGATCGGCGAGCAGGTCACCGTCCGCCTCACCACCGAGGAGCCGACCACCCAGCGCCTCGGCGGCCGCCCGGACGACCCGACCGTCAAGCTGCCTGGCTAGGATCACTCGTCGATGTCCTGCGCCGGCGGAAGGAAACACCGATGGGCGCGCTGAAGCCATGGCACCTGCTGGTCCTCTGCGGCCTGTGCACCGCCGCCGTCATCACCGTCGTCGTGGTCGTGGTGGTCACCATGTTGGCCAAGCGCCGCTCAGGCGGCGGCCGGTAGCTAGGGAGCTCCGGGATCTTCAAGGACCTCGCCGACCTCCATGCCCCGCTCCTGCGCGGTGGCCAGGCGGGAGGAGCAGGGCAGGCGTGAGGGTCTCCGCCAGCGAGGTCTCCAGCACCCCGGTGATCCGGTGCAGGGTGACCACACCACGCGATCCTGTTTGCCCGGCCGCCGAACGCCGCCGTGCCCATCATCTGGTCAAGCCAGTCGGACACTACCGGCGCCTGGTCCCGCGTAACAACCAGATCGACGGTGCGAGGCCGGGTCGGGCGGGTGGGGCGGTGACGACGGATTGGGTGTGTCGGGTGAACGGTTGGTCCGCAACCGTCCGGAACCCGTTTGGGGTGTGGTGCTGCTCCCGTTGGAGCGTTGAGTTGTGGTTGGCAGCACACACGGGGGAACAGCACTGGGAGGCAGACATGATCGGCACCGTCACGGAGTTCATCGCGGAAGCTGTCTTCGCCTCCGACCTGCAGCCGTCGCGGCCCGTCACCGTCGCTGAGGCGTGGGCCGCGGTGACCGTCGCCGTCACCCGGCACGGTGCGCAGGGTTGCGTCGACGTCCTGGCCCGGGAGTACGGGGAGCGTCCGGAGACGGCCGCGCCGCGGATGCGGTTCGCCCGGGAGCTGGCCGCCACCCTGATGCCCGCGACCGCCCTGGCCGGCTGAGCCGAGCCGGGCCGGGAAGGTCGGCCGGGTCAGGCTGGTGGGAGCGTGACGGCGATCTCGTTGCCGAGGGTGGCGCCGTGCTGGAGGTCGAGGTCGTCGCCGCTCCAGAACTTGCCGGGGTCGTACCAGTTGGCGCGGCGGCCTTTGGGGAGCAGGCCCATCTCCTCGTAGGTGACGGCGACCACCTCGGCGCAGCGGGCGATATCGAGGGACGACTCGTTGCGCTTGCGGATGTTGGGCCTGATGTCAAGATCCTTTATCTGGCTACGTCGGTCCTCGCCCGGTCAAGGACTTCTTCAGGGGTCAGTGGGCTCTTTGGGTGGTGCGTCAGGCACAGCGGTGACCGCAGTTTGCGGAAAGCGTCACCCTCCACCGTCGCATAGAACTGGCCTTGGCCCAGGCGGGCGATGTCGGGCACATCACCGCCCTTCATCTTGGCCATTTCGCGGGCCGCGCTGATCTGCACCGGATTTGTCAGCAGGCCGTACAGCTGGGTGGCCGCGTTGCCGGTGATCCGGTTGTGAATGCCCTTCGGCGCCTGAGTGGCAAAGACGAGTCCAAGGCCGTACTTTCGCGCCTGGGATGCAAGCGCCAATGTGCTTTGCGTGCACGCGGTCAGAGCGCCGGATGGGGCGAGACTCTGAGCCTCGTCCATCACGAACAGGCCGCCCAACGGACGGTCACCTGCGGGGTTGCGCTTGATCCAGGAGAACAGCGCCAGCTGGAGCTGGTTGACGAAGCTCTGCCGCTGCTCGTCGCCTTCCAGCCCGATGAGACTGATGACCGAGACCCGTGCTCGCTTGCCCCGGGCCGGCGTCAACAGAACACCAGGGTCGACAGGGGTGCCCTTGCCGCCGAACAACGGATCTATGACGGTTGCGGCGTAGAGCGTCTGGGACATCTCCGAGGCCAGCTTTTCCGCGTTGTCGAGCTCGCTGATGCCTTCTGGAAGGTTTGCGAGCAGGTCGATGAAACCCTTGAGTTTTTGCCCGCCCTGTCGCGCGTAGGCACGCATGGCTTCCTGGAGCACCGCCCGGCCGAGTTGCGCCTTGCCAGTGCTGCCGTCCACCTTTGCGCGTGGTGCCAGGGCGCCGACCGCAGCGTCGACGGCGATACCGAACTCGTCGGGATCATCCATGACACCCCCAAAGTCCGGAAGTGGCTGGAAGGCGAGCGGGCGGCCGTTCTCCCGGCGTGGTGTCCAAATCACGACCTCCGTGTGCGCCAGATAGTCGCGGGCCTTTCCCGCATCTGCGGGCAGCCAGCTCGAAGGCGCTTCCGGCCAGGCGTCGCCGAGCCGGGCGAGGTCGTTGTTGGGATCCAGGACGATCGTGGACACGCCTTGCAGGGCGCATTCCTCGATCAGTCGTCGGATCAGGACGGTCTTGCCCGATCCCGATCCCGCGAAGATAGCCGTGTGCCTCCGCAGGGACTCAAGCGCGATGATCACCGGATCGTTCGACGGGTCCGTCGTGCCGAGCAATACGGCGTCGGCCGGCACCTCGCGCGCAGGCTCATGAGTCTCATCCGGGCCTACCGCCACGATCGGCACCGATAGTGCATCTGGTACGACGTCCGTCAGCGCTTCGGTCAGAAATGTCACTGTGGTCGTCGGTTTACGCGCCTGCAGCCACGTGCGGAAAGCTTCTGGCTCGTGCTCGTGTGCCTGGCGTAGGCCGCGAAGTGCCGACAACGTCCGAATGTCTTCTTCGGGGAAGCGCAATAGCACGCCACCGGCTCGACCGAACGCCTCCAGCACCTGCTGGGTCGCCTTTGAGGTCGAATACGGTTTGTTCCGCAGAAGGAAGAGCCGTCGTTTCGAGACGCCCTCGGTGAGCCCCGTGCCGGTGCTGGCATTGCGCAAGCGGTTGAGGACCGCGTTGCCATGATCGGCGCTGATCGCGCGGAATGCCCAGTGCGCCTCGTCTTCGATAGCGCCCTCGATGCTCAGCCGCAGGCGCGCGTGCAGGGCCGGCTTGTCCCCGGGCGGCGGATCGACACTGAACAGCTGGCCGGCGGTGCCCTGCTCCTCGATCCAGGCGAGCAGACCTGCTGTCAGCAGCGACGGGACTTCCGTGTCCTCGGTCTCGGCTGCCAGGGCCAACTCGGGTGCTGCTTGGCCACGCAGTTCGGCAAACTCCAGGTCGAACGGGTCGAGGTCGAGCGCTGGCGTTACCGGCGGCACGACCCGTGCCGTCCGCACCGTTGCTTTCGTCTCGGCGCCGCCGAGTGTCCGCAGGTCCGAGACAGTATCGCTGTTCAGACATGCCTTGATATGTGCGTCGATGACGACCAGAAGCTCTCGCGGCGTGAACTGCGCCTCGGTGTCGAACGCCGACTCCAGAATTGGCCACGTCGGATATGGCGGGGTGAAGCCGAGACGCTCGAATCGTTCCTGGAAACGCCTTGCCACCAGTTCCCGGCCAAACTTTGACACGGCGACCCGCTCGATGCGAACCGGCGCGGTGAACCGATCTTGAACGGTGTCGGTGGCCTTCGTCTTGATCTCCTCCCATGCCGCGGGGAGGCACGTCACCACCGTGACCGTCCGTTTGGTGACCTCGCGCAGCGACATCAGGCCACCGGCGATCTGCTCAATTACCAGCGTCTGCTTCCACTGGTCAGGATCTGTTGTGGCGGCCGACTTCACCGACTGCGCGATAAGCAGGTCGATCTGGTCCACGGCGATGAGCGTCGGCCCTGTAAGGGCGAGCAACCGGGATATGTCCTTGACGATCTCCTGCGCTGACCGCTTGCCCCGGCGAATGCCCCACGACGCGCGCTCTCCGGGCTCCTCCTCGTCGTTGGAGCACAGGTAGGTATGACCGACGTCCTGCGAGCGGGGGTCGTCCGACGCTCGGAGCGCCAACGCCCGGAGCGTGTCTTGGCAGTCGACGGCCACCTGCTTGTCCGACTTGCGGAGCAGATCGACGAACGCGTCCAACACCGGTCGGGAAAGCTCCGCTTCTCCTGTGACTGCGCGGCGAACGTTTCTGGGCGCGCCGACTCGCTCAGCCAGCCGGGAGGTGAAGATGTGCAGTTGGTTCATTCCGTCGACCGGCTCGCGCGTCAGCCCGTCGAGCACCGAGAGGACGGTGCTGCGCCAGAAGGCTAGTGTGTCGTACAGGTTGACCAGGAAGAAGTATCCGTCTGCGGCCTGAACACGTTCGCGGACCACGCCGAGCAGGTGAGTCTTGCCAGCGCCCCGCTGCCCCAACACCACGACGCCGATGGGGCTTGAGTCCTCGTAGTCCTCGGCCTCCTCAAACCCGCCGAGGACCGTCTGGATTGCACCGCCGTGCAGGTCGGCGACGTGAAACGGAGCCGGCCTCCATACATCGTCGGCGGTCGGCGCCCAGTTGAAGGTCAGCCGCCGCAAGACTCGACGTTGGGTGTCATCCACGGCTAATCGATCACGATCAGATGATTGGCCTGGTTGCCGATGGTGACGGCGGCGGCGCGGTCGTTGTCCTGCAGCGCGGACTGCCGCGACTCTGGATAGACATGGACGTCCGCAAGCCGGCTCATGGCGACGAGCGCCGCATCGACAGCGGACTGGTCCGAGTTGCCACCACCGATGAGCGGCCGGAGGTCGACGAGCCGGACCTGCTCGCCTGGGGCAGCGAGCTTGGTGTACGCCTGCCGGATCTGATCCTCGAGGTTCACCGGTTCAATCCGCACGAAGAACTCAGACAGTTCGACCTGCTGATGCTGGGTGTATCTCCAGATCGAGGCCAGCAGCGCGTAGGCGGCCGCGCCTCCGTGCCCGGCGCCCTGTGGCACCTCCGCGCTGAACTGCGACTCACACCATGTCCAGCCGGCGTCCCCCAGCTCGAGATACACCCGACGGTTCTCTGTCCGCGTCCGGATCAGCTCCCGGCGCTTCAGTGTGTCCCGTTGTCCCTTCTCGAGCTTCAATCGGTAGCGGCCGGTGAGCTCCACATTAGCCAACTCACGGCCTTCGGCCATGAGTACTAGCAGCACCGACCGCTGCACCGGGGTGAGGTCTTTATCCGGCATCGAGTTGTCCTTCCCGGGGCCCGAATCGTCGGGCCCTTACGTAACGTTCGATGAGAGCGACGACATTCCAAACATCGTCCTGTACCTGCTCGTTCGTGAACCGAAGCACGGCGAAGCCACTGATCTGCAGGTAGACGTCACGTCTACGGTCGGCAGCGAACTGGTTCGGGGCCCGGTGCTCAGGTCCGTCGATCTCCACGACGCACTTCTCCGCGGACCACAACAGATCCAGCCGCACTGGATTCATCAGTGTTGCTGCCTGGTATGGCTGATTCCACGCGCGGCCAGCGGCCCACGCACACTTGCTCAACGCCGCCTCGAGGAGTCGCTCCGTCGGACTGCCAGGGTGGGTTTGGCCAGCTGCGACGGAGGCCACCGCGGGCCTCCAAGCCGGCCAGCCGAGGTCCACCGTCGTGACCCGGTCGCTGGCGACTCGTGGACGTCCGATCAGCCAGACGCCGATGTTTGCGTGATCGATGAGCCATTCAGCGGCGTTGAGCAAGGCCTCTTCATGGCCGGCGAACCTGTCATGAATATGACAGATGATGACCAGGGTCGGACGCGCGGTCGCTGCGCAGATCACCCGGCTGAACCCGACAGCCCTCGCCTCCGCACCGAAGCGGGAGGCGTCGAACGGCGCACCGCAGACGGCGGCGACCGCCAGGTCGCCGAAGAGCGGGCGGTGGTGCCCGTCTCGAAGTGCAGCGGTCCGAGCTATCGATCGCACGGCACTGACTGTGACTCCACCGGAGCCGCCGACGGCGACCGCGTCGGGAAGCCATGCCGCGACGGATTCGATGCATGTGCGCTGCATTTCACCCAAAAAGTCGTCGATGAACTCAGAGGCTGACGTCGCGTCGCGCGCATCGAGCGTCAACGTTGCCGGCGTGTCATCAGGCTGCGCACACAGAATTTCCATGAGCGATGGGAGGTCTACGCCGGTCAGGTGGACGACTCGGTCGGTCGGCACATGTGCCCACGACCGCATCAGCACCTCCAGGCATCGGGATGGCCCGATTCTGCCGACCTTGACGCAGGAGAGCAAGGTCGCTGAGGAAGATCGCCCGGTTCAGGCTCTTCACCGCTGCAATTTGCTCAGAATACACCCGATCACTGGGCTCGCGTGGCCGATCGGCGGAGCCGGTAGGCCGACCGTACGCCGAGCGATCGGTCCCCTCGGAAGGGTTGCCGGAGCGCACGCATCTCGTCCACGATGATGGGCGGGTTTGCCGGCTGCAGGCCCACATTGTTGCCCACGCGCTCCGGTGCGCGGGGATTCAATGCTGCGCTGCTACCGGTTGAGGGGGTATTGCATGCCATTGACGGAGATCGTCAGATACCAGGCTGACGATGGCACGGTCGTTGGCTTTGAAATCGATCCGCCCGAAGGCTTCAGCCCGGCGAGTACCCACGCCGTCCTGGGTCGTGTGCGAGACGCCGCAGTGCCAGCCATCGAGGCGGCAAAGGCAGTCCTTGAGCGTGCGAAAGAACTCAGTCCCGACGGGATCGAGGTGAAGTTCGGCATTAAGGTGACAGGTGCAGCGGACTGGTTGATCGCCAAGTCGTCAGCCGAAGGAAGTTTCGAGGTGACGCTCAAATGGGACAGGTCGGAGGTCCCGGCCGCTGACACCGTCACGCCCGAGCCAATCCCATCACGATCTGGCGACTAACGGTGTCTGGTCCGATCCAACCTGCAGACAAGAGCTGGATCGTTGCGATCCACCGGTCAGGGCATGACCAGGAGCCGATCGGAACCGGCGTGGTGATCGGTGCGGACCTGGTCCTGACCTGCAGTCATGTGCTTGATGCGGGTGGCGTGAAGCTGACCGAGGCGTGGGTGTCGTTCCCCATGTCGAAGACATACTCGGCAGGTCTGCATCGGCTGCGTGCGACCCGGATCGATCACGCGAGCCTCGACGCAGCGCTAATCCAGCTGGAGAGCGCGACGCCGCCGAGCGTGCGCCCGGCTCCTCTGCGGACGGCCGTGGACGAGGAACTCGTCGGTCGTGAATGGTGGGCCTTCGGGTTTCCTCACAAAGACGGCAGTCTTGCTGAGGGTCGCGTGACCAGCAGTCTGACGACAGGCACGCTCCTGCTCGATACCGCTTCGGCGAAGACGAAATTGATGAAAGGGTTCAGCGGTGGCCCGTTGTGGTCACCGGATTATCAAGCGGTGGTCGGGCTGGTGACTCAAGCCAGCAGTGTCGGCGACGGATTCGCGCTCGCGCTGCATTGGATCAACGAGGCTGCGCCGCAATTCGGTATCGGTGCACGCGCGGCGTGGAGGGTGTCGGATGTTGAGGACACCGCACTTGCCGCCTGGGGATGGCTTCTGCGTGATGATCCACAGCTCGGGCGGCATTGGTCGCCACGTGGCCGAGGTGTTTCTGTCGAGAGCGAGGCGGGTTATCGGTTCCGAGGGCGGGAAGCGGTCCTACGCAAGATCAACCAATGGTTCGCTGCGCCGAAGCAGAATCGGCGCATCTTGGTGATCACCGGTTCGCCCGGCGCGGGGAAGTCGGCATTACTTGGACGGGTGGTCACGACGGCCGATCCGGAAATTCGGAAGGCTCTCCCGCAGGGCGGCGGTGTGTTCGCGGCGGAAGGCTCCGTTGATTGTGCGGTCCACGCTAAGGGAAAGACCGCTTTGGATGTTGCGGAGGAGATTGCACGCTCGGTGTCCATAGCGCTGCCGGATCGTGCCGAGCGGCTTGCGCCCGCTTTCCGCAAGCGGCTTGGCCGGGCGCGCTTCAACCTGGTGGTCGATGCCTTGGACGAGGCTGCCAGTGTCGGCAGCGCGCGGGAGCTCATCGACGACGTGCTGGTGCCGCTGGCCGAGGCCGGGGCAACTGTCGTGGTGGGCACGCGACGTGCGGACGGCAAAGGGGACCTGGTCGGCCGGTTCGGTGCTGCTTCGATGGTTGTCGATCTTGACAGTCATGACTACTTCAGCGAAGCCGATCTCGTCGAATATGCGTACGCGACCCTGTGTCGGGAGGGTGTGGAGGTCGGGGCAGACCACCCATATGCAAACCGGGCCGTTGCACGTCAGGTGGCCGTGCGGATCGCCGCGCTTGCTGAGCGGAACTTCCTGGTTGCTGGGCTGGTTGCCGGAGCGCACGGCAACTTCGACGTTGAACCTGTGTCACCGGCGGCTGTCGCATTTCCGCCTACGGTGGATTCCGCGCTGAATGCGTACGTGTACAGGCTGCCACCGGCGGGTATGGTCCCGGCCAGCCTGGTGCTGACGGTTCTGGCCTATGCCGAAGCGCCCGGTCTTCCGTTGTCTTTGTGGCGCGCGGGGATCGCCGCGTTCGGTGGCCACGTCACCGAGGATCAGCTGCAGGTGTTCGCCCGTGGTTCGGCAGCGAACTTTCTCGTTGAAATCGGCCTGGAATTGGAACCCGTGTACCGGCTGTTCCATCAGGCGCTCAACGAGTCCCTGATGTCGGCTGACCGGGCGGAAAACGAGACGAAGCTCGTGCGGGCATGGTTGAAGCACGGTGCCGATACTGACTGGAAAAGTACCTACTTGACGGAACGGCTTCCGGCGCACGCGGACCGCGGACGGTGCGTCGACCTGTTGCTCGCCGACGCGGCATTTTTGCTGCACGCCGATCTGCGTCGGCTCTTACCGGTCGCCGAGCACGCGCGTGACCAATTGGCTCGCGCCCGGGCCAGGTTGTTGCAGCGCACGCCGAAGGCGGCCGGCGTCGTAGGCGCAAGGCGGGCCGCGATGTTCTCGGTTGTGGAGCAGCTGGACCATTTGGACAGCCGCATGCCCGCGCACGCTGACGCTACCTATCGGTCGATCTGGGCGCGGACTCCTCCCCGGTCGGAGCGGGCGGTGCTGGAGGGGCACACCGACGCGGTTCTTGGGGTTTGTACGTTGCGGGTGGACGGCAGGTCGTTGCTCGCCTCAGGAGGCGGCGATTTCACCGTCCGGATCTGGGATCCGGTTACCGGCCAGATGGAACAGACGCTTGACCTTCACACGGACGCGGTTCGGGCGGTCTGCGGGATTCGGGTGGACGAGGACACCCTCCTGGCCACGGCGGGCCAGGACAGCACGGTGCTGCTGTGGGACCCGCGGACGGGAAAACTGGAACGCGCGCTGCATTCGCCTAGGTCGAAGGAGCGCCCGTTCTCGCATGCGGACTGGGTGCGTGCGCTGTGCGCGGTGCCGGTCTCGGCGGGTCGTGACCTCCTGGCATCCGCCAGCGATGACCGGTCTGTACGGTTGTGGGACCCGGCGACCGGTGACTGCGCCCGGGAATTGCGCGGCCATAGCGGGTGGGTCACTGCGTTGTGCTCGGTGTCAACAGATCGTGGCACGTTGCTCGCCTCCGCCGGCTACGACGGCACGGTCCGGATCTGGGATCCGCACTCAGGGACCCTGGCGCACGAATTGATCGGGCATTTGGGCTGGGTCACGGCGTTGTGCGCTGTGTCATATGGACCGCATCGGCTGCTTGCCTCGGCGGGCTACGACGATGTCGTCCGACTCTGGGATCCGGTGACCGGCGCGCAGGTGCGAGCTGTCGATACCGTGTCGGTCCCGGTAACCGGAATGTGCGAGGTCACCGTTTCCGGGTTGACGATGCTGGCTGTCGCCGGCGAAGACGGAGTGATCAGGCTCTACAACCCGTCGACGGGCCGAGGACATCGAACCTTCGGAGCTGACGAAACCGCGATACACACAGACCGGGTCCGCGGCGTTTGCACTGTCTCGGTCGGTCGGCGGCCGTTGCTCGCGTCGGCCAGCGACGATGGCACAGTGCGGCTGTGGGATCCGAGCACCGGTCGCGCTGAGATCGCCATGGACGGCGGCCGGGTCGGGCCGGTGCTGCGCGTGTGCGAGCTGGACCCTATGGATGCCGTCGACGGGGCGCGGGCCGTTGCCACGACCTCCCTGGACGGCTCGGTCCGGGTCTGGAATGCGCAGACTGGCGACCCGTTGCGTGAGCCGCTGATGCATCGCGGCGGCGTCACCGATGTCTGCTCCGTGACGCTCGACGACCGGCGGATTCTGGCGGTTGCCACGGCTGATCCCATAGTGCGCCTGTGGGATCTGCAAGCGGCCGAGTTTCGGCACGGCCTCGACGCAGGTGCCGTGGTGAATGTGCTCGCACCGATCTCAACCGGTCGGCGTCAACTCCTAGCGACAGCGGGCGAGGATGAGCTGATCCGACTGTGGAATCCTATCTCCGCAAGCCAGGACGTGGTGCTTCACGGTCCCATGAACAGTGTGGTGACTGCCATTTGTCCCGTCCCCGGAGACGGCGGCTACGACCTGCTGGCCTCGGCGACCGACGACGGCACCGTGCAGCTCTGGGATCCTACCGACAGCACGTCGATCTGGGTGCGTCACGGACACGCCGGACAGGTCACCGCACTGCGTTCTGTCACGGTCAACGGTCGGCGCGTCCTTGCCTCCGCGAGCGCCGATCGTTCGATACGCCTGTGGGACCCTGCGTCCGGCGAGCCTTTGAAGTTCCTGCTGCGAGGCCATGCGAAGGGGGTGAACGATCTATGTGCGATGCCTGGGGACGACGGCGATCTGCTGGTATCCGCGAGCGACGACCGGACTGTCCGGATTTGGGACCCGGAGACCGGAGGGTTGATCGAGTCAATTCCCGTGCATCATCCAGCGCTGTCTTGTCAGTGGGTGGATGGTCAACTGATCATCGGGCTGCGGGCCGGCGTGTTGGCGCTGTCCGTCGCTTCCGGCTCCGGCTCGGTCGCGATGTGACGGGTCAGGCGGGTGGGAGCGTGACGGCGATCTCGTTGCCGAGGGTGGCGCCGTGCTGGAGGTCGAGGTCGTCGCCGCTCCAGAACTTGCCGGGGTCGTACCAGTTGGCGCGGCGGCCTTTGGGGAGCAGGCCCATCTCCTCGTAGGTGACGGCGACCACCTCGGCGCAGTAGGCGGTCTCGAGGGAGGACTCGTTGCGTTTGCGGATGTTCGGGACGCGGCCGGAGAACCAGCGGCCGGCGAGGCGGGCGGTGGACGGGAACGGGGTGCCGTCGAGGCGGGCGATGGTGCGCAGCACCGCTTCCTCCATCGGGGGCGACACGTCGTAGTGCAGCTGGCGGAGCCAGGGGCGCTGGCCGTAGCGGCGGCCCCAGACCAGCACCGCGTCGCGCAGGTCGTGGAGCTGGACGCCGCGCTGGTGGCCGCCGGTCCACATGTCGGGCAGGGACTTGCCCAGCTCGGCGTGCCACATGAGGGGTGGCAGGTCGTCCAGGACGACGGCCATGCCCACGTGGTTGACGGGGCTGTTGGTGAGCGTCTGGATCGCCCGGTCGGCCTTGGAACGGCCGCGGAACACCCAGAGGTCGCCCGTCCGGGTCATCTGAACGGCGTCGTCGAGATCGATAGCTCCCTGCACGACCAGTACCCTAGATGCCCATGAAGGCGAAGTGGTGGAAGGTCCTCGGCCTGGCCGGTGTGGTGGGTGTCGCGGCCACGGGAGTGGTGGTCGCGCGGGCGGAGCGCCGGCGGCGGGCGTACACGCCTGAGCAGATCCGGGCCAAGCTGCAGGAGCGGCACGCGGTCGCACAGGGCCAGCCACACAGCGGGACGAGTCGCGGGTCACGTACCAGTGGCACCTGAGGTCACTTAGGGTAGGTGGGGTGCAGTCAATGACTTCCCAGAGCGACCCGGTGCGGGTCCTGTTCCTCGAAAACATCCACCCCGTCGCCGTCGAGCGGATGCGGTCCGAGGGATATTTGGTCGAGACCCTCGGGCGCGCGCTCGACGAGGACGAGCTGATCGCCAAGCTCTCCGAAGGGGTTCACCTGCTGGGCATCCGGTCCAAGACGCAGGTGTCGGCCGCGGCCCTGGCCGCCGCGCCGCACCTGCGGGCGATCGGCGCGTTCTGCATCGGCACCGACCAGATCGACCTGCGGTCCGCGGCCGAGTCCGGGATCGCCGTCTTCAACGCGCCGTTCTCCAACACCCGTAGCGTCGTCGAGCTCGCCGTCGCCGAGATCATCGCGCTGACCCGGCGGCTCACCGAGAAGAACGCCGGGATGCACAACGGCGTCTGGGACAAGGACGCCGAGGGGTCGCACGAGGTCCGCGGCCGGTCGATCGGCATCGTGGGCTATGGCAACATCGGCACCCAGCTGTCCGTCCTCGCCGAGAACCTCGGCCTCAAGGTGTACTTCTACGACACCGCCGACAAGCTGGCCCTCGGCAACGCGCAGCGGTGCGCCACGCTCGACGAGCTGCTGGAGCTGTCCGACATCGTCACCCTGCACGTCGACGGGCGTCCGGGCAACAGCGGGTTCTTCGGCGAGGAGCAGTTCGCCAGGATGCGCCCGCGCAGCATCTTCCTCAACCTGAGCCGCGGCTTCGTCATCGACCACGAGGCGCTGCGCAAGCACCTGGAAAACGGGCACCTGGCCGGCGCCGCCGTCGACGTCTTCCCGAAGGAGCCGAAGGCGAAGGGCGACGAGTTCCAGTCCGCGCTGCGCGGCCTGCCCAACGTCATCCTCACCCCGCACATCGGCGGGTCCACCGAGGAGGCGCAGTCGGACATCGGCTCGTTCGTGGCGGAGAAGCTGCACAAGTACGTGCAGGAGGGCTCCACCACGCTCAGCGTCAACCTGCCGTCGCTCAACCTGCAGCAGGCTCCCGGCACCCACCGCATCGCCCTGCTGCACCACAACGTCCCGGGCGTGCTCGCCGACGTCAACAGCATCCTCGCCGGTCACAAGGTCAACGTGGAGGGCCAGATCCTGGCGACCCGCGGCGAGTTCGGCTACCTGCTGTCCGACATCGCGATCGACTACCCGGCGGAGATCCTCGCCCAGCTGTCCAACATGGCCACCACGGTCCAGCTGCGCGTGCTGTCGTAATCCGGGAACGCCCGCCTCACGTCCGCGTGAGGCGGGCGACCGCGCCGGTCTCCAGGGCGGTCCAGACGGTGCCGTCGGGTGCGACCGTGATGCCGTGCGGTTCGGCGCCCGCGACCGGGAGGTCGTAGGTGGTGACGGCGCCGGCCGCGGTGATGTGGCCGATGCGGTTGCCCGCCCATTCGGTGAACCAGCAGCCCCCGGCCGGGTCGGCGGTGATCGCGTGCGGCCGGCCGGCGCGGTCCGGGAGCGGAAACTCGGTGATCGTGCCGTCGGCGGTGATCCGCCCGATCTGACCGGCGGCGATCTCGGTGAACCAGACCGCGCCGTCGCCGCCGGTGGCGATGCCGACCGGCCCGGCGTCCGGCGTGGGCAGCGGATGGATCGTCAGCGCACCGGACGGCCCGACCTGGGCCACCGCACCGGCCTGGTTCAGCGTGCACCACGTCGAGCCGCCGGCGACCGTCACCATCGACGGCATCGACCCCTCCGGCAGGGACACGGTCGCGACAGCTCCGTCAATTCCGATGAATCCGATGTGTGGCGGCTGCATCGTGGTGTACGTGCAACCCCCGCCCGGGCCGGAGGCGACGCCGTAGGTCCCCTGGACGCCCGGCAGCGGCACCAGCGACACCTCGCCGGAGGGGGAGATCCGCCCCACGGCGCCGGTGTGCAGCAGTGAGAACCAGAGGCCGGGCGTGATCAGCGCGGGCCCGCCGCTGTCCCGCACATTGAAGCGCGTCGTTGTCCCGTCCAGGGCTATGCGTATTACCGCACCCGCGTGGACCAGTGTGCACCACAGCGCGCCGTCGGGGCCGGTCGTGATGCCGTACGGGCCGTCGCCTGGTGCGGCAATCGTGAACACGTCCATGAAGATCCATTTTACCCGCATGGAACGAAAGAAAACTTCGCGATCGAAGTTCGTCATAGTGGTGCTGACCTCGCAAATCGGGTCACGCGCGCTTGGACCGATCCGTTTCCAAGTTGTTAAAACGTCGTTCGGGATTGAAGTGTGTCGTGACCAACCGCTACGGTGCTGTGCGGACTCGGTCACGGACATTCATTCACGGGGGACGACTGTGCGGCACCAGCGGGAATGGCACGCGGTTGTTGGCTGACCGCATGCGCCGGGAGCCGCTCGCCGACGACTTCTTCCGGCTCTGTCACGACGACCGCAGCGGCACCCTGCGGCTGTCCGACGACGCCACCCGGATCGGTCTCGCCTCCGCGCTGATCGGCGAGCTCGGCTGGGCCGGCATCCTGACCGTCGAGGACGGGCTGCTGTTCGTGCGCAGCGGGTCGACGCCCGGCGACTCCGTCGCGCACGCGGTCCTGGACGACATCCGTGGCGAGCGCACGCCCCGCGACGTGCGCACCTGGCTGGCATATCTGTCGATGGAGGCCTATGAACGGGTCGCCCGCAGGATGGTCGCCGGGAATCATGTCATTCCCCAGGAAGGCCGGCGGCTGCTGCGCCGCTTCACGTTCTATCAGCCGACCGACACGAACGAGTTCGTGTGGCCGAGGGTGCGGCTGGGGACGGCATTGGCGCAGCGCAGACCGGTCGACCAGATCGATGTCCACCTGCTGGGTATCGCCGATGCGACGGGGCTGCTCCCGAGCATTCTCGACGGCGGTGGTCAGGCCGCGTACGCATACTTCGACCACCTCATCCAGCAGTCCCACGCGGATGTGCAGACCCTCATCCAGGAAACGAGGGTCGTCATCGGCAACAAGGTGATGAACGGACGCTGAAACACCCCCCACCCCCGCTTCCCCCGGAGGATGTCATGCCTGTCAGCACCGCGCCGCCAACAGGCGGTTACACCAGCAAGGTCGACTCGGCACTCGACCAGAACAAGCTGACGGTCCTGACCGTCATCCTGATGGTGATCGCGGCGGCGGCGCCGTTCACCGTCATCGCCGGTGGCGCGACCGCCGGCTGGGCCGTCACCGGCGTGCTCGGCATCCCCGTCGCGTACATCGCCATGGCCGCCATGCTGGGCATCTTCAGCGTCGGGTACACCGAGATGTCCCGGCACATCGTCAACTCCGGCGCGTTCTACGCCTACGTGGCGCAGGGCCTGGGCCGCGTGACCGGCCTCGGCGCCGCCGGTGTCGCCGTGCTCGCGTACAACTTCATGCAGATCGGCCTGTACGGCGGGTTCGGCCCGGTGCTCAGCGGCTTCCTCGCCGACCAGTGGGGCATCGACCTGAAGTGGTGGGCGTGCGCGTTCATCGCCTGGGCCGTCATCGCCGTCCTCGGCGTGCTGAGCATCGAGTTCAGCGGCATCGTGCTCGGCGTCCTGCTCGGCGCCGAGGTCATCATCGCGCTGATCTTCTCGATCGTGGAGCTCGCGCACCCCGCCGGCGGCACGGTCACCTTCGACACGGTCAACCCGTCGCAGCTGTTCAGCGCGGGCACGGGTGCGGCGCTCGCCACCGCCGTGGCCGGCTTCGTCGGCTTCGAGTCGACCGCCGTCTACAGCGAGGAGACCCGCAACGCGAAGCGGAACATCCCCCGCGCCACCTACCTGTCGCTGATCATCATCGGCCTGCTGTACGCGTTCTGCTCGTGGGCCATGTCGGTCGCCGCCGGACCGGACAAGATCATCGGCCTGTCGACGGAGAACTCCAGCGAGACGATGTTTGTGCTGGTGAGCCCGCACCTCGCGGAGATCTGGCTGACCCTGGGCCACGCGCTGTTCATCACCAGCCTGTTCGCGGCGCTGCTCGCGTTCCACAACACCGCCGCCCGCTACACGTTCGCGCTCGGCCGGGAGCGGGTGCTGTTCAGCTTCTTCGGCACCACCGGGCGCCGCTTCCGGGCGCCGCTGTGGGGCTCGCTCACGCAGACGATCCTGGCCGCCGTCGTCCTCGCCGTGTTCGCCGCGAGCGACGGCCTGGACCCGTTCGTCCACCTGTTCTTCTGGTGGACCGTGACCGGCGGCTTCGGCGTGCTCATCCTGATGACCGTGACGTCGGTGGCGGTGCTGGCGTTCTTCCTGCGCACCCGCGACGGCGAGGTCGCCCAGGTGTCGCCGTGGCGGCGGTTCATCGCCCCGGCGATCGGCGCGGTGCTGCTGGGTGGGGTACTGATCGTGACGATCCTGGAGTTCGACACGCTGCTGGGCGTCAAGCCGACCGACCTGGCGCGGTACCTGTTCCCGGGCCTGTTCCTGGCCGCCGCCCTGGTCGGCGCCGCGTGGGCGGCGTTCCTGAAGGCCGGCAACCCCGACACGTACCGCGGCATCGGCCAGGGCGTGAGCGCGGCACTGCTCACGGTCCAGCCCGAGGACACCGCCGCGCACCGGGCCGGTCCGTCCCGATGACGTCGACCTCGACAGCCCCGGCGATCCGCGTCGCCGGGGCCGGCGACACCGGCACGGTCGCGGCGGTGCTCGCCACCGCGCTCGACGACACCGACATCGCGCACTGGCTGGTGCCCGACCGGTCGGAGCGGATCGAGGTGTACCGGCGGTACTTCG
Source organism: Dactylosporangium sp. NPDC050588 (assembly GCF_040654975.1). Classification (NCBI taxonomy): domain Bacteria; kingdom Bacillati; phylum Actinomycetota; class Actinomycetes; order Micromonosporales; family Micromonosporaceae; genus Dactylosporangium; species Dactylosporangium sp. NPDC050588. The sequence goes on from NZ_JBFAJA010000019.1 coordinate 134,319, forward strand.
ACCTCGTGACGCCGTGGTTCGTCGAGCACGGGACGGTGTACGTCACCGCCGACGGCGCGGCGGCCGCGGCGTGGGTGCGCCTCGACGGCAAGTTCGAGCCGGAGATCGCCGACTACGACCGGCGCCTCGCGGCCGCGTGCGGCGAGGCGACCGGCCGGTTCGTCCGCCTCGACGAGGACATGCTCGCCGCGCACCCGGACGGCCTGGCGCACGACTACCTGGCGTTCCTCGGCGTCCGGCCGGAGCGGCAGGGGCAGGGCCTGGGGAGCAGGCTGCTGCGCGAGCACCACCGGATCACCGACGAGGCCGGGCTGCCCGCCTACCTGGAGGCGACCGGGCGGCGCAACGCGGCGCTGTACGGCCGGCACGGGTACGCGGACACCCAGCCGTTCCACATCGGCGACGGCCCGCCCCTCTACGCCATGCTCAGGCCACCCCGAGTGCCGTGACGTCCCACATGCCGTAGTACTGGTTCACGAACACGTTCGTCATGCGCGGGTTGCGGTAGTTGAGCACCTTGTCGTACGTCAGCGGCAACATCGTCGCGGAGTCCATGACCGCGGCGTCGACCTGCGACCACAGCTTCGCCGCTTCGGCCGGGTCCGTGGTGTCACGGGCCCGGTCGATGAGCGCGTTGATCGCCGAGTCGGACAGCTCCGCGTAGTTGTTGTTGCCGCTGGGCAGGATGAGCCGCCCGTCGATCAGCGTCGGGAAGAAGCCGTAGCCCGTCGGGAAGTCCGCCGACCAGGCGCCCATGATCAGCCCGTACCCCTTGGTGTGCACGTTCGAGGGGGAGCCCACGACCGACCGGGCGTAGATCGACGGGTCCGACGCGTCGATGCGGGCCTTGATGCCGACCGCCGCCAGGGCCGCCTGGATCGCCTCGGCGGTCTTCGACGCCTTCGGGCTGTTGGTGGTGGCGATGACGGTCTCGAAGCCGTCCGGCTTGCCGCACGCGGTCAGCTCCGCCTTGGCCTTGTCCGGCTGCGGTTTGCCGCTCCTCGTCTGGAACGGGTCCAGCGACGGGTCGTGCCCCGGGATGCCCGGCGGCAGCATCGCGCCGGCGATGTCGCCGCCCGCGTCCGGCCCGCCGCGGGCGGTCTGCACGGTGGTCTTGTCGACGGCGTACTGCACGGCCCGCCGGCAGTGCACGTCGTCGAACGGCTTCACCGCCGTGCTCATCGCCGCGTACTGCACGAACCCGGTCGTCGGCTCGTCGGCGCGGGCCTTCAGCACCGGGTCGAGCAGGACCTTCGGCTGCGACGCCGACTGCACCCCGCCCTGCCCGGCGTCCGCGTCGAGGTCCCCGTCCAGCAGCTGCCGGTCGATCTCGTCGGGCGCGGTGCCGAAGGTCAGCTCGATGCGGTCCGGCAGCGCCTTGCGCACCGTGTCCGTGGCCCGGTCCCACTGCTCGTTGCGGACCAGCACGGCCTCCTTGCCCGGGTCGATCGTCTCGAACCGGTACGGCCCGCTCGACACCGGCTTGTCGCCGTACTTCGCGCCCGTGTCCTTCGCCGCCGGCACCGGCGCGGCGACGCCCATCGCGAGCAGGTACGGGAAGTCGGCGAACGGCTCCGCCAGCTTGAACGTGATCGTCTTGTCGTCCGGCGTCGAGATGCTCTTCAGGCCGTTCTTGTTGGCGAACGGACCGGGGTAGTGCTGGCCCTGGTCGAGCTGGTCGATGAGGTACGTCGGCCCGCCGCTGAGCTCCTCCTGCGCGAACAGCCGCTCGATGCCGTGCCGCACGTCCTTCGCCGTGATCGCCGACCCGTCCTCGAACCTGATCCCGTCGCGCAGCTTGAACGTGTACGTCAGCTTGTCCGATGAGATCTCCGGCGCCGCCGTGGCGAGGTCCGGGACCAGCTTCAACCCGTCGGCCCCGGGCTTCGCGTCCGGCGTCAGCAGCGTCCGGACGTAGAGCCGCTGCAGGTTGTACACCGCCGTCACGTATGACCGGGTCGGGTCCCACGAGTCCACGTCGTGCGCACTGGCCAGCTTCAATGTGCCGCCGGTCGCCGTGGACGGGTTCACGACCTCGGTCAGCCCCGCGTTGAACGCCGCCGTGGCCGTTCCTTCGCCCCCCGGCTTGTCCTTGTCGGCGCATGCCCCGACGGCGAGGCTCAGACACAGCACCAGTGCACAGCGAGTGATTTTCACTTAACTCAGCGTAGACCCGTGTGTGACGTGCGCGCGGCGGTTCGGCACAGTCCGCCGGCGCGGGGCTCGGGGTGGCGCGGGCGGGGCTTGAGGTGCCGCGGCGGCCACCCTCGACCTCGTCGAGACGTCGGACTGGCTACGCGCCGTACCCCCGATGGCCGCGAGCAGCGAAGCTCAGCTCCTTCGTCAGCGTTCGACGGCGGCTCGGACGGCCAAGCGCGCCACTGTCAGAAAGGCTGACACGCTCGAATCGACGTCGTGCGAACGGGCGGTGGTGAGCGTGACCCGGACTCCTGCGCCCTCGAATACGGACGACAAACCTCTGCTGGCCACCTGGCTGTTCAGTTCATCTCGAAGACCGGACTCGACCGCGGCAGCGAATTCAGCACGAAGCGGGCGAGCCAGGCTGACGAACTCGAACTCGGTTGTCCCGTCCCCGAGCGGCTCGATGTCGACCACGATCTCGGCATAGACCGGCTGCGCCCCGGTGCTGGGCGAAAGGCGCATCCGAACACCAAGTACCGGTCCGCTGAACAGGGATGACATGGTGCACTCCCGAAGTCGGCGACGTTCGGAGCCAGTCTTCACCGAGCGGCGGCACCGGATCACGCACCCCTGTCGCCAGGCCGCACGCCATCGCCGACAGCCAACGATCCGCGAGACAGCACCTAGTGGGCGAGCACGACGGCGATCAGGGCCAGGGCGCCGGGGAGGGCCTGGACGAGCAGGATGCGGCGGCTGGCGGTCGCGGCGCCGTACAGGCCGGCGACGATCACGCACGCGAGGAAGAAGACGCGCATCGCGAAGCCGACCGGGTCGTCGGCGACGATGCCGTAGACCAGGCCGGCGGCGAGGAAGCCGTTGTACAGGCCCTGGTTCGCGGCCAGGGCCTTGCTGGACTCGGCGAACTCGGCCGTGGTGCCGAACGCCGCCCTGGTGCGCGGGGCCGTCCACAGGAACATCTCCAGCACCAGGAAGTAGGCGTGGAGCGCGGCGACGAGGCCGACGAGGACCAGAGCGGCGATGTTCACGCCGGACACCCTACCGGTCGGTATCCGCCGGCTCGCCGTGCGGCGGGGGCCGGGCCGCAGACCGGCCTCCGGCCACCCGTCAGCTCTTCTGGACCCGGACGACGACCTGGGAGTCGGTGACGCTCTGCACCGCGATGGTGAAGCCCTGGGCCTCGGCGCTGCCGTCGACCGGGACGCTGACGGTGGTGCCGCCGACGTCGACCTTCACGTTGCCGTTGTCGACGCTGATCAGCTTGACCTCGACGCCGAGGACCTTGGACTCGGCCTCCACGCCGCGGTCGAAGGTGACGGTGCACGCGCTGGTCGAGCACGTCACGTTGTCGGAGCTGCACGCCGTCAGCGCGCCCAGCCCGATGGCGAGAGCGGCGGCGACCGTAGCGAGTCGGCGGGTCAAGGTCGTCATGACTCGGCAGTGTAACTGGCCCACGCTCGTGCCCCCGGCTGGTCTCGCTGGGCCGCGCTCGTGACCGATGAGTCTCGCCCGCTCCGTTCGTACACCCTCCGGAAACGCCGAACGAGGAGGATGTCGCATGTCGCAGGAGAGGGCCGCGGTCGTGGCGGAGCGGTCGGAGCTGGCGGAGGTGTTCGGGGCGCTGACCCCGGAGCAATGGGACGCGCCGTCGCTGTGCGCCGGATGGCGGGTCCGGGAGGTGGTGGCGCACACCACGATGCCGTTCCGGATGGGGCTGGGCGGGTTCGTGTGGGAGATGGTGCGCTCCGGCGGCCGGTTCAACGCGATGTCGGACCGGGTCGCCCGGCGGGACGCCGCCCGGATGCCGGCCGAGGCGCTGCTGCGGTCGCTGCGGGACAACGTCGAGCACCCGTGGGCGCCGCCGGGCGGGGGCGCGACCGGGGCGCTGTCGCACGAGATCATCCACGGCCTCGACAGCACGGTCGCGCTCGGGCTCGACCGGCGGGTGCCGCTCGACCGGCTCCGGCTGGTCCTGGACGCGATGCGGCCGCGCAACGTCGAATACTTCGGCGCGGACCTGAGCGGCGTCACGCTGGAGGCCACGGATCTCGACTGGCGGTTCGGCGGCGGCGGTACGCCGTTGCGAGGCCTCGCGCAGGACCTGCTCCTCGTCGTCTGCGGGCGGCGGCTGCCGCCGGGTCACCTGTCGGGCGAGCCGGCGGCCCGGTTCACGTCGGCCGGCTGATCGAACAGCGCGAGCTCCTCGGCCGTCGGTGCCTCGAACAGCGGCACGTAGGTGTCGAGGAGCTCGCGGCTGATCGGCACCGCACCCGGTTCGCCCGCCGCGGCCCGCGCCGCGATCCGGCGGGCCAGCTCGTCGACCGGCGCGGTGAGGTAGTGCAGCTCCACCCCGACGCCGAGCGCGCGGGCGGCGAGGCGCTTCTCGTCGCGCTCGGCCCGGGCCCAGAACCCGGACTCCAGCACCACCGTCTGCCGCAACCGCAGCAGTTCCTGCGCGTGGACCCAGAAGCGACGCTCCAGCCGGTCCCGGGCGTCCTCGTCGAACAGGTCGATTCGCAGATCCTCCATCCACTCGTCCGGGCACAGCCGCACCGCGGGCCGCCCGGCGACGATCCGCCGGGCCAGGGTCGACTTGCCCGCGCCGGGCAGGCCGCAGATGAGGATCAGGCGGGTCACAGCGTCCGATCATCACACGCCGTCGTCGTGGTCCGCGGCTGCGTGCGCCAGGTGTTCACCGACAACACCGCGTTCCACCGGGCCGACGGGCTCTTCGACCTGCCGCCCGGCCGGCCGTGGTCGGGCATGTTCGACGCGGTCATCACCGCCAACGGCGCCGAGCACACCCGCCGGCGGAAGCTGCTGATGCCGGCCGTGCACCGCACCGCGATGGCGCACTACCGGGAGGTGTTCGCAGACACGTTCGCGCGGTCCCGGTTCGCCGCCGCCCGGCGGGAACCCGTTCGACCTCAAGCGGGAGTGCCTGCGCATCTCCAAGACGGACCTCATGCGCTGCCTGCTGGGCTTCGACGACGCCGCGTCGCTGGGCCCCTTCGCCGACCGGATCGTCACGCTCGGCACCACCGCCGCCGACCCGCGGGTGCTGCTCTTCCGGCGGGATCTGCCCTGGTCGCCGTACGGGCGGTGGCTGCGCCGGGTCGCGGCCGCCTACGACGAGCTCGCCGCGCTGATCGCCGGCCGCCGCGCCGCCGACCCGCGCCCGGACGCGCTGTCGATCCTCTGCCACGCCCGGTCGAGGTGACCAACGAGGACGACCTGGCGGCAGTACTGAAGGAGTCGCAGCGGCTGCTGCCCGCCGTGCCGATCACCCTGCCCCGGCGGGTCACGACGACGACCGTGGAGATCGCGGGCTCGCCGCCGGTGCCGAAGGGGGCGCTGCTCTTCATGGCACCGCTGCCCGAGCACCGCGATCCGCTCGTGTACCCGTCGCCGCAGGCCTTCCGGCCGCAGCGCTGGCGGGCGGGGGAGCCGGCGCCCCGGCAGTATGAGTTCATCCCGTTCGGCCTCGGCCCGCGCCGCTGCCTGGGCGCCGAGTTCGCCGACCAGCAGGTCCGCACGACGCTGTCGCTGATGCCGGAGCGCGGCCTGCCCGGCCTCGTGCGCCCGCGCGTCGACTACGGCATGGTCAACGGCGTCGCCGCCGGCCCGCAACGCCCCGTCCCCGTCCACGCCGACCGTCCCAGGTGGACGGTCCTCACCGGCTCGGTCACGGCGGTGTGGAAGCCCGCCGCCTGAGGCCCTGCCCTGCCCTGCCGTCGTGCCCTGCCGTCGTGCCCTGTCCGTTGTGGCGTCGTGGCGTTGCGGCGTCACGACGTTGTGGCGTCATGGCGTCATCGCTTTGTGGCGTCATGGCGTTGCGGCGTCATGGCGTTGCGGGGACCGGTGCGCTGCGGCTCGGGCGCTGCTGGGACTTCGCGCGGCGGCGGCGGATCGCCCACTCCGCCACGGCGAGATTGATGACCCAGCCGGCGCCCATCAGGAACGCCCGCGCGGACGGCCCGGGCTCGCCGACGAACAGGAACCAGGGCGCGTGGGTGATCGCCTGCGTGCCCGCGCCGAGACCGATCGCGTAGCCACGCGTCACCCAGGCGCTGTGTGTGGGGAAGTCGCGGCGCCGGGCGGCGGCGAACCCGAGCCCGAGCGCCACCGCCATCACCGTGCCGAACAGCAGGCGCTCCAGCATCACCAGCGTGCCGTCGGCGGGCGGCAGGTCGTACATCACCGACATCCACAGACCGGTGAGCGCCGCGACGATGCCCAGCGGGATCAGCAGCCGCCCCGCCGCCCGATGCCAGCCGGCCCGCCTGCGGCGCAGCCCGGGGGAGAACTGGAACGCGCCGAGCAGCAGGAACACGCTGGCACTGATGATGTGCAGCACGACCGGCAGCGGCTGGTCGAAGAAGCGGGCGTTGTCAGGTGTACGCGTCCCGCCGCCGCCCAGTTCGACGAGACGGATGGTGCCGGCGGCCATCGGCACGAAGCTGAGCGCGATCAGCCCGGTCGGGACGAGCCAGGTGGCTTTGGTCATGCGTCGATGGTGACCGCCACCCCCGCCGCCACTCATCGCCACTTGGACCTACGGCGGACCGTGCTTAAGTACTACCCGCCTCGTCTCGTAGGCCCAGATGGCGATCTCGACCCGGTTCCTGACCCCGAGCTTCGCCATCAGACTGGCCACGTGCGTCTTCACCGTGCTGAGCGTGATCCCCAGCTCCGCGGCGATCTCGGCGTTGCTCCGCCCCCCGGCAACCTTCGCGAGCACCTGCTCCTCCCGCTCGGTGAGCGCCTCGACCGGCTGCGGCGGGCTGGGCGCGGGCCCCGCCCCGGCGAACGCCCGCAGCAACCTGGCGGTGACCACCGGCGCGATGAGCGCCTCCCCGTTCGCCGCGGCGTGCACGGCCTGCGCCAGCAGCGCCGGCCCGGCATCCTTGAGCAGGAACCCCCGCGCCCCTGCCCGCAGCGCCGCGTACACGTACTCATCCAGGTCGAACGTGGTGATGACGACCACCGCGAGCGGATCCTCGACCCCAGGCCCGGCCAACGCCCGCGTCGCCTCGATCCCGTCGACCCCCGGCATGCGAATGTCGAACAGGCAGACGTCAGGCCGCACCTGCCGCGCCAGTTCAACCGCCCGATGCCCGTTCGCAGCAACCCCGACGACCTCAATCCCCGGCTGCGCATTGAGAATCATGCTCAACCCGGTCCGCACGATCTCCTGATCGTCGGCCACCACCACCCGGACGCTCACCCCACCACCCCAGACCGTCGCACCTCAACACCAGAACGCGACCCCTCGGACCGCGCTGTCTCGGAACGGGAGCACCCCGAGGACTCCTCCATGTGCGCCGCGTCGGATGCCGGCTCCCGGTCCGATGCCAGTGCTTTCGTGGCACTGCGGCCGGGCTGATGCGCCCCGGTTCCCTCGGTGCACGGCGACTCGACCCGCGCCGGCAACGCGCCCGGAATCTCGGAGACCGGCCGCCGGGAGCCGGACGCCTCGGCGCCCGACGTCTCGAAACGCGGGAGCTCGGCGCCCGCCCTCTCGAGGTGCAGGGGCTCGGCGCCCGGCATCTCAGCCCGTGGCTCCGCCTGCGACGTCGGACCCGTTCGTCGACGAGCTTGAATCCCAATAAGCCGTTGCGTCTTCGGTG